>CALUWZ010000077.1 GCA_944324625.1 uncultured Mailhella sp.
GCTTAAATCCTTTTTATCCGAAATCCTGCGCCGCCCGAAGCGGTGCGGGATTTTTTCATATCCGAAACCGCGCTTTGCCGCACGGTACAGACAATACTTTTTCAACACCGGCGGACACAGCGTCTGCCGACTATGCCCGCAGCATGCTTTGTCCCGCCTGCGCCGAAAAAATCCGCGAAAAAACTTCCGGTTACTGCCAAAGCTGCGGTGAAATCCTTGCAGATGCGGCCATGACGGTATCCCGCTGCGGAGCGTGCGCAAACAAAACGTTATTTTGGGACACGTTTTCTTTTTTTGCCGAATATGACGGCCTGCTGCGTGAGCTTATCCTGAACGCAAAATTCAGACAAAACCGTGCGGCAGCAAAGTTTCTCGGTGGACTGCTGGCTCTTTTTCTGTGCAAAAAATTCCCCGATCACGGACAATTCAACATTATTCCCATGCCCCTGCACGAAAAAAGACTTATTGACCGCGGCTATAATCAATGTCTGGAAATACTGAAATTTTCCAAAAAATTTCTTTCCGCACAGACAAATAACAGAACAATTGCCATTCACAAAGACATTGTGCGCAAAAAATTCTTCACAGTACAGCAGAGCACCCTGAACAAAAAAGAACGGCAAAAGAACATAAAACATTCCTTTGCCGTCCGTCAGACCGATTTAAAAGAAATTTTTCTCTTTGACGACATTGCCACTACTGGAAGCACCCTGCAGGAAGTATGCAGGGAACTGAAAAAGCAGGGAACCGAAAAAATTCATGTCATTGTACTGGCAAGAACAGCCGCTGACAAAACTCCCTCTGAACCTATTCGAAGCTGATGGCAAGCACAGGACAGATTTCAATACAGGCGCCGCAGCGTGTACACAGGCTTTCCACACAAAAAGGATAGCCGCCTGCACTTATTTCCAGCGCATTGTGCGGACACTGCTCGACACAGCCCTCGCACTGCACGCACTCTCCCACATCAATGGTAATCACTTTATCCCTGTTATTCATTATACTTTTCCTGCCGTTTTAAAAAATACAAACAATTCCGCCAGCAATGCCTCCACCGCATAGGTGGGATTAACCATAAGGCTCAGCATTTCATAGCACAAAACAACCCGTTCATTGGCTTCAAAAAGCCTGCGGAACGGAAACGAAGCAAAATAAGACGCCAAAAAACTTTCCTTTCTGCCTGCCATGGCATGAGCAAAATTTTTCTGCAAAATTCCGCAGATACATCTGGCAAGATCAGCGTCGACAGCACCCTTGACCGAAGTTTTGTCAAAAAGACTGCCGCCGTTTTGGAAAAATTTAATTAAAAGCGTTTCCCATTCCTTTTCGGTTTCGGAAAGTTCGCTCAAAACGTCTTTCCACGGCAGCGTTACGGCAAATCCCCGCGACAGCAGGGTCGGCAGCACCATTTCCCTCTGGGACATGGTAAAAACATACAGATTATAAGGGTTAGGCTCTTCCAAAAGCTTCAGGATGGCATTTCCCGAAACAGCGCTTAAATTCTGCGTTTCCAATAAAAGCACAAGCCGCCTGTCTGCATAGCGCGGAGCTTCCGTGGAAATTTTTTTCAGCTCGCGCATGGAATCCACGTCAATATTGCCTTCCCTGCTATCATAAACCATTAAATCAGGATGCATGTGCGCCGCAACTTTATAACATTCCGCACAGTGCGTGCAGGGCGTCAGCACACTGCCGTAAGCAAACCCTTTTTCCATGTCATTAAAGCAGGCAGCAGGACTTTGGCAAAAAAACAGCGCGGCATAATAATGGGCAAAAGCCGTGCGAAGTTCGGCGCTGCCGCCCTCAATATGCAAAAGCTGCGGCGGATTTTGCTTCAGCCTGTGCAGTTTTTCCTTAAATAAGTCATAATTGGGCAAAAGCGCAGGCTCAAAAATTTTTACGGCCTCGTCTTTGTCAGGGAGCTGATCTTCTGTTTTTTTTGTAACTGCCATATTTTTCCGAAAAAAAATCCGGCACAAAACCGGATTTTTCAATCTGTAACTTTCTGTTAACGGCGTATTGTCTGATTTCTGTCCGGACCGACGGAAACAAAGCCCGCTTTTACGCCGATAAGTTCTTCAAGCCGTGCCACATATTTTTTTGCGTTTTCAGGCAAATCTTCATACTTGAGACAGGAAGAAATATCTTCTTTCCAGCCGGGCAGACTTTCGTATATGGGTTCGGCCTTGGCAAAATCGCCGGCACTGCACGGAGGGGTTTCCAATTTTTCTCCGTTCAGCATATAGCCCGTACAAATTTTAATTTCATCGAGACCGCCGAGAACATCCAACTTGGTCAGGGCAAAAGTTGTAGGCTTGCATACGCGGTAACATTCGCGCAGTACGCAGGCGTCAAACCAGCCGCAGCGGCGCGTTCTGCCTGTGGTGGCACCGAATTCTCCGCCTTTTTTCTGCAGATATTCGCCTGTTTCGTCAAAAAGTTCGGTAGGAAACGGCCCTGCGCCCACACGGGTTGTATAGGCTTTGACAATGGCAATGTGCTCGGTGATAAATTCCGCAGGAATGCCTGAACCTACACTGGCATTGCTGCAAACGGTATTGGAAGAGGTAACAAAAGGATACGTGCCGTGGTCAATATCGAGCATAACACCCTGCGCACCTTCGAAGAGGCAGGATTTTCCCTGTTTCTTCAAATCGTAAAACAGTGCGGTTGTATCCTGAACATAAGGAATAAGTCTGTCCGCAATGCTCATGATTTCATCAAAAACCTTGTCTGCGTCCATTTCTTCCACATGATACAGATTTTTGAAAAGAGCGTTTTTTTCCACCAAGGCGGTTTCAATTTTGCGGCGGAGCAGATCTTTGTCTTTCAAATCGCCAGCACGCACGCCGATACGGGCCATTTTATCTTCATAGCAAGGACCTATGCCTCGTCCTGTGGTTCCGATTTTGCCTTCAGCGCTTTTCATGGCTTCGCGGGCGGAATCAAGAACGCGGTGATACGGCATAATAAGCTGTGTTTTGGGGCTTACAAAAAGACGTTTCGGAGAAGTGTCAATATGTTTTGCTTCCAAATTGTCAAGTTCGTTCAAAAATACGAAGGGATCAAGCACAACGCCGTTGCCGATGACGCAAAGCGTGCCTTCATGCAGAATACCTGAAGGAATAACGTGCAGAACGTGCTTTTCGCCGTTGACAATAACGGTATGTCCGGCATTGTTTCCGCCCTGATAGCGGACAACGCATGCAACATCGGCACTTAACAGGTCTACAATCTTGCCTTTTCCTTCATCACCCCACTGGGCACCGAAAACAGTCATATTTGCCATAAATTACCTCGCCAAAGCATAGGAATTATTTTTGCTTTCACAAACAAGTTAATATACGTTGCTTTTTTTTGCAGGTCAACAAAAAGTATTGATGAAAAATTATTTATAATACGGGTCAAGCACCAATTCCTTAAACCTGCACAATGCTTTTTCCACGCTTATGCAATTGATGAGCGGAAATTCCACAGGCTGAAAATTTTCGTTTCTGCCCTGTTTGTAAAGAGCAAGATTATGCAGATACGCCTGATATTCCTCATCTGAAAGGCGCACTTCCGCCTGTCTTGCCGTACCTTTCGGCGGATTTTTCGGGTCGTAATGCCAAAAACTGCCTGTTTCGGCCAAAATAATCAAAGCAGGAACATTGAGAGCCAAAGCCATGTGCTCGGGGGCTGAAGTATTGCCTATATGAAATCCCGCAAAACTCATGCATGCCATGGTCTGGCGCAAAGTCAGCGGTTTTTCGGGCATAACCATGCGCTTTCTGTCAATATCCAGCAAATGCCGCACCTGCCCGTCCTCGCCGGGCGCACGGATAACAAAAAATTTAAAGGCAGGATAACGGATCAAAATCTCTCTGACCAATTCCTCATAATGCTGCCAGCGCCGCTTCGGGTGTTTATGGGTAGCGTCAAGGGTGATAAACGTATCCCCTTCCGCAATGCCGAGGGTCTGCAAAATTTGTTTTGCTTCTTCCTTTTCTTGGTCAAGAACATACAGTTTTGGTTTTAAATCAATCGGTTCCAATCCCAAAGGAGAAAAAATGCGGGCTTTTGAAAACGCCGTATAATCACTGTCCGTATTTTCAGGAACGGCGCAATGCGTATACAGCAATTTTCTGTATGCATGCCTAGGCGCAAAGGTCAGGCGGTATTTTGCACGGGAAAAAAACGACGCAAGCTGACAGCGGGGCAATTGCTGCAGGTCTGCCGCAACATCAAAATTTCTGTTTTTCAGTCCGAAATAAAAAGCAAGCTGCGCCCAAAACCCTTTCTTTTTCGGAAACGTTATGATTTCGTCCAAATACGGGTCATGCTGAACAAGGGGCACGCACTTTTCTTCAGTCAAAAACGTCAGTTTTGCCTCAGGAAATGTTTTTTTCACCTGTTCAAATACAGGCGTGGTCACCGTCACGTCGCCAAGCTGACGCTGCTGAATGACAAGAATATTTTTCGGACTTTGGAACACAGTTTTTTTCATGGCAGTCACTTCAATCTCTTCACGGCATATAGTGCTTCGGCGCTCAAAAACAGCTATCCTGCAAAACAAAATCTAATCAACAGTTTTCCGCCAGCAGGCCACATATTCCTGATTGCCTTTGGGGCCCTTGATCATGGCAGGGGTCACGCCCAAACATTCAAGGCCGAGCGTTTCGCAAAAGGTCAGCACCTTATTGACGGCTTCCTGACGCACAGCCTCATCGCGCACCACGCCCTTGTCCGTCTGATGCGGCCCGACCTCAAACTGCGGCTTGATCAGGCATACGATAAGACCGCCTTTTTTCACGCTTTTCATGCAGGGAGGAATAATCAGGGTCAGCGAAATAAAGGATACGTCGGAAACCATGATATCCACCTTTTCGGGCAGCAGATTTTCGTCCGCATAACGAAGATTGACGCCCTCCATATTCACAACCTGCGGATGACGCTGCATTTTTTCGTGAAGCTGGGCATGGCCCACATCCGCGGCATACACTTTTTTGGCACCGTGCTGCAGCAGGCAGTCCGTAAAGCCGCCTGTGGACGCTCCGGCGTCAAGGCACACGAAATCTGTCACGTCCAAGTGAAAATATTCTATGGCCGTCAAAAGCTTATAGCCGCCGCGGCTGACAAAGCGCTCCCTGCCGAGCAGCATAAACACGGTATCCACGCTGTAATTCTGCCCTGCTTTCTGCACCGGCTCGGGCTTGACGCCTTCGGGCAGTTCTCGCTGCGGGTCAATCACAACCTGCCCTGCCATAATAAGACGCTTTGCCTGTTCCCTGCTTTCTGCCAGTCCCTGTTCGAAAACAAGCTGATCCGCACGCATTTTTTTTGCCATGCATTACTCCACACAAAATCCGAGACGGATTAACATAGTTTTGTCTTCCTCTGCGCCTGCCCCCTGCGTGGTGAGCATGTCACCCGTAATCAGGGCGTTGGCGCCGCTTTCAAAACAGCGTCTGACGTTATCGGGCAGAAGCTTTCGGCCGCCTGCCATGCGCAGAAAAGCTTTCGGCAGAATAAAGCGGTACAGGGCAATCGAGCGGATTATCTCATCATATTCCAAGGGCTTGTTGTGCTCAAAAGGCGTTCCTTCAATGGGAAACAAAATATTCAGGGGAACGGACAATATGCCGAGTTCCTGCAGGGAAAAAGCCATGTCTATTCTGTCTTCCAGACTTTCGCCGAGCCCCCAGATACCGCCGCTGCAAACTTCCAGTCCGCATTTTTGGGCAAGCCGTATGGAGGCAGTTTTATCCGCAAAACCATGCGTGGTGCAGACATTGGGAAAAAACTTTTCGGAAGTTTCCAAATTGTTGTGCACGCGTGTCAGTCCCTTCTCTTTTAAAAAACGATATTCTTCTTCATTCAGAAGACCGAGGGACGCACAGCGGGCAATGCCTCTTGTATTTTTCAGTTTTTCCAGATAACCGCCAAGCACGGACAAATCTTTTTGACTCGGCTTTTTGCCCGAACAGACCAATGAATAGCGCATAATGCCCGCCTGTTCGGCTTTCTCGGCATGGGCAAGAACGGTTTCTTCCGCAACAAGCGGATATTGTTCCGCTTTTGTCTTATAAAAGGAAGACTGGGCACAAAATTTGCAATTTTCTGAACAATGACCGCTTTTGGCGTTGACAATACAGCATATATCAGCCTTATTGCCGCAAAAATGCCTGCGCAGGCGATCGGCCTTTTCCGCAAGCCATGCAGTGTCTTGCTCCGCAAGCAGAAAAACTTCTTCTTTGCCAAGCCGGCTGCCTGCCAATACTTTTTCAAACAACTGTTCGCAGTTACGCACGCTCACCGCACCTTTCCGCTATAATGCCAAAGAACGGCAGTATTCTTTAAAACTCTGCGCGTTTTTGTCTTTTTCGGACAAAACGGGATTGTCAATGCCCCAGTACACATTCAGATCAGGGTCGGCGTAATAAATGGACGCCTCGCATTCCGGATGATAATAGTCCGTACATTTATAATGGAAATGGGCAATTTCGCTGGTAACGACAAAACCGTGGGCAAGCCCCGGAGCTATCCACAGCTGCCACTGATTTTCCGCAGTCAGTTCCACGCCGTACCATTTGCCGAAAGTCGGAGAATCGGGACGGATATCCACGGCAACGTCATATACGGAACCCAAAGAAACAGAAACAAGCTTGCCCTGCGCATGCTCGCGCTGATAGTGCAGGCCGCGCAGCACGCCGTAAACGGAACGGGAATGATTGTCCTGCACAAAGGGCAGATCAATGCCGATTTCCTCATAGCGTTTTTTTTGCCATGTTTCCACAAAAAGCCCTCTGTGATCACCGAAAATTTTCGGTTTTATCAGCATAACGCCCTGAATGGGGCTTTGTTCTATTTCCATATTATTCATTTCCTTTAATAAGCTGAATTAGATACTGTCCGTAGTCGTTTTTCTTCATGGGTTCGGCAAGACGCAGAACATCCTCATCGGAAATGTATCCGTTGCGCCATGCTATTTCCTCAATGCAGGCAATTTTCAGACCCTGACGTTTTTCCACGGCATGCACAAAGGAACTTGCCTCCAAAAGGGATTCGTGCGTTCCCGTATCAAGCCATGCTATGCCCCGTCCGAGCAGTTCCACGTTCAGTTTGTCCTGTTCAAGATATATTTTGTTGACGTCGGTAATTTCCAGTTCGCCGCGGGCCGAAGGCTTGATGGATTTGGCAATGCCCAAAACATTTTCATCATAAAAATACAGGCCTGTCACGGCATAGTTGGACTTGGGCTTCTGCGGTTTTTCCTCAATGCTTACGGCTTTGAAATGTTCATCAAATTCCACTACGCCGTAACGCTCGGGATCATTGACGTGATAGCCGAAAACCGTTGCGCCCTCATCCTTTGTTTTGGCATGCAGAGCTTTTTCAATAAGCCCCGTGCCGAAGAAAATGTTGTCGCCCAGAATAAGGCAGGAATTTTTTCCTTTGATGTACGGTTCCGCAAGCAAAAAGGCTTGGGCAAGACCTTCGGGCTTTGCCTGCACAACATAATGAAAAACGCAGCCGTAATTTCTGCCGTCACCCAGCAGATCTTTAAACAGCGGCAAATGCTCAGGCGTGGAAATAACCACGATTTCGCGGATTTTTGCCTGCATGAGCACGGACAAAGGATAATAAACCATCGGCTTGTCATAAATGGGCATAAGCTGCTTGCTTACGCTCTTGGTCATGGGATACAGCCGTGTTCCCGAACCGCCCGCCAAAATAATGCCTACCCAATCTTTCATATTATCTTCCTGCATAGTTTTTTTCTATCCAGCGGCGATATTCGCCGCTCTGAACGTTTTGGGTCCATTCTTCGTTTTCAAGATACCATATTACGGTCTGCTTCAGGCCGTCCTTAAAATTGTGCTTGGGCTGCCAGCCAAGTTCTGTTTTGATTTTGGTGCAGTCAATGGCATAACGGAAATCGTGCCCGAGCCTGTCAGTCACAAAGACTATCAAATCCGCATAATTTC
>CALUWZ010000078.1 GCA_944324625.1 uncultured Mailhella sp.
GGATTGCCCGAACCTATGCCAACTCCGTAAAATTTACCAAGACCCATAAATGTCCCCTTTTTATTTTTTTCGTCCTCATAGCTTAAAATCGTTTTTTTTGTCAATACGCAGTTGCTAATTATCAGGTACATAGCGTTTGACAATTTATTTTTTTTGTAGCATAGTCACTTTTACTGCGTGCCTATACCTCAGTTGGATAGAGGGTAAGCCTCCGGAGCTTGACGCACAGGTTCGAATCCTGTTAGGCACGCCATTTTTTTTATCTTGTTTTTTGGCGGACTTTTTTTATATTTTTGTATTTTGCCGTGCCGTAATAATTCTGCGCAGAACATATTGTCCGCTTTTATTTTCTTGAAAAGCTTCTTTGAAAATACTGCTGATTTTATTGCATAAAATAAAACTGACACGGTCAGGACACATGGCTTTTAAAAGCAGGCCGACAGAATATATTTGCGGCTGCGGCAAGCGCCGGCTGCAATTTTTTTCACAAAAAAGTTTAGAGTTTTTCTTGAATTTCTTTTTATTCTGTGCTAATTCTTGGGCATAACGCGTTATCTATGAAGGAAAAATTATGCCTCAAGTAGCTGCCCGAATCAGTGACAATCAAGAAAAATGGCTCAAAGATTATTTCAGAACCAAAAGCGCAGGCGCAGAATTTATTTTGCCTTGGGCTGTGGATACGTTTTTTCGGGCCATAGGCGGCATACGTTCCCTTTTTACGGAAGAAGAACTGAAAACCATTGTGGAAGCACATAAAGATACCAAGCTTATGCCCGACCATACCCGTTTAACGTACTTGATCGTGCGGGTTATGGATGTTTGCGACACAAACGGCGTGCATAAAAAATACGGTGCCAGCCGTACCAGTCTTGAAACAAAGCTCAAACAGCTTGACGATACGCAGGCCACGGCGCTTATGATTTGGGCTGTTGCCTATTGGGTCAGCAAAAACTGTTCTGCGGAAAGTCTGGATGAATATGTCCGTTCCTGACGGTCTGCTTTGGGGTTTTGAATCTGTATTTTTCTGATTAGTATTTTTCTGATTAATTATTAATTGTATCAACGTTTAAGAATTACGGTTGCGTGTTTATGCAAAGTCATAAAACAAGCAGAAACCGCTTATTTTACGTTTTGTGCACAAGCATCATGCTGTGCACGGGACTGTATCTGGCGGTACGGCTTTTTTGGTTTGCGGATTTTTCTTTGCCTGCAAAAATTTTGGCAGGCTGCGTGATTATGCTTTTGTCCCAATGCATGTTCGGCATGCGCTACGTGGTGAGCTTTACGCCTCACATGTCTTACTTGGCTTTGAAAATATGCGGATATTGTTCCGCTTTTTTTATATGCCTTGCCAGTTTTGTTTTTGTTCATGATGTTTTTTATTATGCGTACAGCTATTATGCCGACAGTTTGCCTTCCTATGCTTTTCAGGCCGGTTTTGCTTTCGGTATCATGCTGTTTTCGTTTTTGGTCATGTGCTATGGTGCATGGCGTGCCCTGAAAGTACCTGATTTTGTTTACAATGATTTATTGGTGCAGGATTTGCCTGCCGAGCTTGAAGGCATGAAAATCGTGCATCTTAGCGATTTGCACATAGGTTCGACTTTTGACGGCAAGTGGCTTTCCAAGCTTATCGGCAGAATCAATGCGGAACAGGCGGATATGATCTGCGTAACCGGTGATCTGGTGGACGCCGTACCCGCAAAAATTGAAAAAGACGTCATTCATCTGCAAAAACTGACCGCACCGCTCGGTATTCATATCTGCCTCGGCAATCATGAGTATTTCTGCGGAGCCATGCCTTGGGTGGAAAAATGGCGCGAGTGGGGTTTTCATGTTTATATTAATGAAAATCAGCAAGTTACTTTTAAAGGCTGTCCTTTTTTTGTGGCGGGGTCGGCTGACTTTGAGGGCAATAAATTTCCCGGTCTTTTGACGCCTGATATGGAAAAAACCCTGCAGGGCACGGAGAAGAATGATTTTACGCTCCTGCTGCAGCATCAGCCGAAAGATGCGAGAAATAACGCGCGGCTTGGCGTAAATGTTCAGCTTTCGGGGCATACTCACGGCGGACAGTATTTCTTTCTGTTTCCCATTGTATATTTATTGAACCATGGTTTCCGTTCGGGATTTTATCAGGTAGATGCTATGTCCCTCTATGTGAGTCCGGGAAGCGGACTGTGGGGCTATGTTCCTTTGCGTTTCGGCACAAGCAGTGAAGTGCTGGTGCATACTCTGAGGAAAAATAATAAAGATTAAAAATGACAAAATTGTAAAAAATGAAAATTTTTTTTGCATAATGTTTGACAGCAAAACTTTTGCGTTGTAATGTACAGCCATATTTACTTTTTAGTAAAATTACTTTTTTGGAGGATAAAATGAAAGCCTATTATGAACAGGATGCAGACCTTTCCGTTTTAAAAGGTAAAACTGTTGCTATTATTGGCTACGGCAGCCAAGGCCATGCTCACGCTCAAAACTTGAGGGATTCCGGTGTTAATGTTATTGTGGGCCAGCGTCCCGGCGGTGCCAACTATGAACTGGCCAAACAACACGGCTTTGAACCTCTCAGCGCGGCTGAAGCTGCTTCCAAAGCAGACCTTATCATGATTCTTCTTCCTGACCAATATCAGGCAGCCGTTTACAAAACTGATATTTTGCCCCATCTTTCCGCAGGCAAAGCTCTTATCTTTGCTCACGGCTTTAATATTCATTTCGGTCAAATCGTTCCCCCGAAAGACGTTGATGTATTTATGATTGCCCCTAAAGGTCCCGGTCATCTTGTCCGCCGTACCTACACAGAAGGCGGCGGCGTGCCCTGCCTTGTTGCCGTATTCCAAGACGCAACCGGCGAAGCTCACAAGAAAGCCCTTGCTTATGCCAAAGGCATCGGCGGCACCCGTTCAGGCGTTATTGAAACCACATTCCGCGAAGAAACCGAAACCGACCTTTTCGGTGAACAGGCTGTTCTTTGCGGCGGTCTTTCCGCTCTTATCAAAGCAGGCTTTGAAACCCTCGTTGCTGCAGGCTATCAGCCCGAAATTGCATATTTTGAGTGCATGCACGAAGTAAAACTTATTGTTGACCTCATGTATGAAGGCGGCCTTGCAAAAATGCGCTACTCCATTTCCGATACCGCAGAATACGGCGACTATGTAACAGGACCGCGCATTATTACAGAAGAAACCAAGAAAGAAATGCGCCGCGTGCTTGAAGACATCCAAAGCGGCCGTTTTGCCCGCAACTTTATTTTGGAAGCTCAGGCAGGCTATCCGATGTTTAAGGCTACCCGCCGTCTTGAAGCCGAACATCAATTGGAAGAAGTGGGCGCACGTCTGCGCAACATGATGCCTTGGCTTAAAAAATAACTGCTTTTTTTCTTGTTTGTAAGGGGGCAAACCTTTTTTGCCCCCTTTTCTACTATCTTTTTTGAAGGAATAATTATGTCAGTACGTTCAGAGTATACGGATTCGCTTAATTTTTACGGCAATGAAACCCCGCACAGTCTGGTGGAAAAATTCGGTTCTCCTTTATATGTGTATAATGAAAATGTTTTGCGTGAGCGCTGCAGGGATTTGGTGGGCCTTTGCAAAACAAAGGGACTGCATATCAATTATTCCGCAAAAGCCAATGCAAATCCGCATCTTCTGAAAATTATCAAGGAAGAGGGCTGCCTTGTGGACGCCATGAGCCCGGGAGAACTGTACCTTGACAAAAAAGCGGGCTATAAGCCTGAAGAAATTTTATATGTCTGCAATAACGTCAGCACCGAAGAAATGAAAAATGCCTTGGACAACGGCGTGTTGGTAAGCGTTGACTCCCTTATGCAGGTGGAACAGCTCTGCAGCCTGAACCGCGGCGGAAAAATAATGGTGCGCTTTAATCCCGGAATCGGCGCAGGCCACAGCGCAAAAGTTGTGACAGGCGGAAAAGAAACAAAATTCGGCGTTGATCCCGAAAAACTTCCGCAGCTTCTTGAAATTTTGGAAAAATACGATGTCACCCTTGCAGGCATCAATCATCACATAGGTTCTTTGTTTATGGAAGGGGAAAGTTATATTGAGGCCGCCAAAGTGCTTTTGGATTTGGCTTTGAAGCTCCCTCATTTCGATAAGCTGGAAATTATCGATTTCGGCGGCGGCTTCGGCATTCCGTATCACAAATACGAAAAGCAGCCCCGTTTTGATCTTGAAAAATTCAGTGTTCTTTTGAACGAAACCCTTTCCGCATGGGCGGAAAAGCATCATTATACCGGTAAATTTTATCTTGAGCCCGGCCGCTATATTGCTGCGGAATGCGGGCTTATTCTCGGAACTGTTTACAATACCAAAACCAACGGTACCAAGCCTTATGTCGGTACTGACCTCGGTTTTAATACTCTGGCGCGCCCCATGCTGTACGATTCTTTCCACGACGTGGAAATTTACCGCAAAGATTTTAACGGCAAAAGCGAAGAAATGGAGCAGACTATTGTTGGCAATATCTGCGAGTCAGGTGATATTATTGCCAAAAATCGTGTATTGCCTGTTTTGGAAGAAGGTGATATTGTGGCCATGCTTGATGCAGGTGCTTACGGTTTTTCCATGAGTTCCAACTACACACAGCGTCTTCGTCCCGCGGAAGTTCTCATTCAAAAAGACGGAACAGCCAAATGCCTACGCAGACGCGATACTTTTGAAGATATTTTTGCAACCGTTACGGATTTTTAACAGACGCAAAGAAACAATATCAGGCACTCATGCGTTTGTATGAGTGCTTTTTTGTTATGGACATAAAAAAAATACAAACCTTTCTGGGAACCATTCCGTACAGGGAAATATGGACGCTGGTCTGGCCGCAGACAGCTTCCATGGTCTGCATGCTGATTATTTCCCTGACAGACGTATATGTGGGCGGAAAAATCAATTCGCAGGTTCAGGCGTCCATAGGCGTCGGGGCGCAGCTTCATGCGCTTTTTATGGTGCTCGGCACAAGCATAGGCGCAGGGGCCATGGCAGCTGTGAGTCAGTCCATCGGTGCGGGCCGAAGGCAGCGGGCAAGGCGCTATTCGGGGCTTGTCATCGTTTATGCCGTTGTTATGGCTGTTCTTTTGGCAGGGGCAGGCTATGTGTTTCGCTATCAGATCATGGCCATGCTTCAGGTAGACGAAAGCATGCTTGATCTTGCCGTTACGTTTTTTATGTTCATTTTGGCGGCACTTCCTTTTCAGTACACGCATTATCTCAGCACGACGCTTTTTCGGGCAACTAAAGAAGTCATTAAGCCTCTGTTTATCATTATTGTCATCGCCTGTTTTAATATTTTCGGAGATTTTGCCTTCGGGCTGGGATATTTCGGTTTTGAGGCGCAGGGCGGAAGAGGCATAGCCTTTGCGACATGGCTTTCCTATGTCCTCGGTGCGGTTATTGCCATGATTGCCCTGTACCGCAACAATATTTTTGAAAAATACATTATTCCTCCTTTCCGCTGGATGAAAAAGGCTGCGCCTTATTTGTTCAGGGTTGCCCTGCCCGCGCTGACCATGCAGTTTTTGTGGCAGTTCGGTTATCTTGTTCTTTTCGGTATTGTGGCGGCACTTCCCGACAGTGTAACCGCCCTTGCAGGACTTACCGCAGGCATGCGGGTGGAGAGCATTTTGTTTATGCCTGCCGTTGCGTTTAATGCCACGGCATCCATTATGGTGGGAAACGCTCTCGGCGCAGGACAAAAGCAGGAAGCCAAAAATGTCGGTCTTGCCATAATTATTTTCGGAACTTTGCTTATGTCTGCCGTGGGGCTTTGCATTTTGCCTTTTGTGGAAAATTTTGCTTCTGCGCTCAGTTTTGATTCCGAAGCCCGCAGAAATATTGAATTGTATTTGTATATCAATATTTTTTCCACTCCTTTCACTGTCATGGGCATGATTGTCAACGGGATCATGGTGGGGGCAGGCGCAACGGTGTATGCCCTGATCATCAATCCTGTCTGCGTATGGGCAATACGTCTTCCGCTGGGCTGGTTTCTGGCGCATACGCTGGGTTACGGGTCTGTCGGTGTTTATGTTGCCATGCTTTTATCCATGGCTATTCAGGCAAGCAGCATGTTTGTCATATTTTTAAAAGTAAACTGGACAAAGCACACTATAAGAAAAATCAAATAATAACGGATTAGGAAACAATATGCTCGAATTTAAACCGATTACTTTGGATTTGCTTGACGAATACGAAAAAAGACGGCAGGCCTGCCCTGTAAAGTCTGCCGATTATACTTTTACCAATATTTGGGGCTGGGCGGACAAATACGGGCTGACTATGGCTTTGACCGAGAATTTCGCGATTATTCATCAGAAATTTCCCTATCACTGCCTTTGGTCACCGGTGGGAAATTGGTTCAATCTTGATATGGAAACCCTGCATGATTTTGTTCATTCGGCCAATATTCCGTACAGTGAGGAAAATCCGCTTATGGCGGAAAGCTCTTCCTACAATGACAGGCTGTGCATGCACAGGGTTTCCGATGATTTTGCCCAGCATATTGTGGAAAATTATCCCGGAAAAGTTGCCGTGGTGGAGGCCAAGGGACAGTGGGAATATCTGTATTCAAGGCAGGAACTTGCTGCGCTTTCAGGCAACAGGTTTCATAAAAAAAGAAATCATGTCAACGGGTTTTATAAAAGTTATGTCTGCGAATATTATCCTCTGACAGCAGAAAGCGGCGTAAAGGGCAGCTTGGATGATTTGCTTGATTTGCAGAACGAGTGGTGCAAATGGCATGACTGCGAAAACAGCAATTCCTTATATGCCGAAAACGAGGCTATCTTCCGCGTCATCGGCAATTGGCAGCGTCTTGGTACGCTTTTCGGCGGATCTTTTTATATTGACGGCAAAATGGCGGCTTTTGCCGTGGGTGAGCGGCTGGACGAAAAAACCTGCGTGGTGCATTTTGAAAAAGCCCAGACGGATTACCGCGGAATTTATCAGGCCATCAACCATGCTTTTGTCAATAACTGCGCGCAGGAGTATGAAATTGTCAACCGTGAACAGGATATGGATGAGGAAGGCATGCGCAAGGCAAAACTTTCTTATAATCCTGTCGGGTATTTGAAAAAAAGTTCGCTTGTGTTTAGCATATAAAACGTATATACTCCCACCAACAATTTTTTACAGGAATACAGTATGAAAGTAGTAACACGCTTTGCACCAAGTCCTACAGGACATTTACACATCGGCGGCGGCCGTACGGCCATTTTCTGTTGGCTTCTTGCCCGTCATTTCGGCGGAGAGTTCCGTTTGAGAATTGAAGATACTGATACTGAACGCTCCAAGCAGGAATATACGGATTCCATTCTGGCATCCATGAAATGGCTCGGTCTTGATTGGGACGGCGAATTGACGTACCAAAGCCAAAGGAAAGATGTTTACAATAAATATGTAGATAAACTTTTGGAAACAGGACATGCTTATTATTGCGACTGCTCCGTTGAAGAAGTTGAGGCCATGCGTGAAGTTGCCCGTGCCAAGGGTGAAAAACCCCGTTACAACGGCAAATGCCGCGAACGCGGACTCGGTTATGCAGAAGGAAGGGTAGTGCGCTTAAAAGTGCCTGCCGAAGGCCGTGTTGTTTTCAATGATATGGTAAAAGGTCCTATTGCCGTTGATGTCAGCGAACTTGACGATATGGTGCTTCGCCGTGCCGACGGTATGCCCACCTATAATATGGCTGTTGTCGTTGATGACTATGAAATGGGTGTAACGCATGTTATCCGCGGTGACGACCATGTTTCCAATACGCCGAAACAAATTTTGATTTATCAGGCTCTTGGTCTTGAAGTTCCGACTTTTGGCCATGTTCCCATGATTCT
>CALUWZ010000079.1 GCA_944324625.1 uncultured Mailhella sp.
CGGTGACAGACCGAGAGGCGACAGAAACGACAGAAGCGGCGACCGTCCGAGAGGCGACCGTCAGGGCCGCGACGAAAGACCGCGCGGCAAAGACAATAATCAAAGAGGCGGCAATCCGCGTTTCCAAGCCATGGACAAGGATAAAGACGCTCCGCAGCAGGCACCCCGCGCCCAAAAGCAGAGCAAGCCTTCTTCCTTCAAAATGAATGAAGCGTTCATGCCTGCCATGGAAAACGAGCAGAGCCGCAAAAAACGCAATAAAAACCGCCGTACGGTTGAATTCGGCCAAACGGAAATGAACGATAATTTCCGCCGCCGCAACAATAATGCCAGCGCCTATATGATGGATGACGACGAAACCGTCCGTTACAGAAGCAAAGCCAAGAAGAACAAAAACAAACAGCAGGCAGTGCAGGCAACAACCCAGCCCATGAAAGCCGCAAAACGCAAAATCCGTTTTGAGGAAGCTATCCGCGTTGCCGATCTTGCCCACCAAATGAGCCTGAAATCCGGCGAAATTATTAAAGTTTTGTTCAACCTCGGGGTTATGGCAACCATTAACAGTTCTTTGGATATTGATACGGCTGCCCTTGTAGCCTCTGAATTCGGCTATGAAGTGGAAAAAGTCGGTTTCTCCGAAGAAAACTATCTTGTGCCTCAGGAAGTGGACAGCCCGGAAAGCCTTCTTCCCCGTCCTCCTGTTGTTACCATTATGGGCCACGTTGACCACGGCAAAACCTCTTTGCTTGACGCAATCCGCAAAACCAGCGTAACCAGCGGCGAAGCAGGCGGCATTACCCAGCATATCGGTGCGTACCACGTAAAAACCAAACGCGGCGACATCGTATTTCTCGATACTCCCGGCCACGAAGCCTTTACGGCCATGCGTGCCCGCGGCGCTCAGGTTACTGACCTTGTTGTTCTTGTCGTTGCAGCCGATGACGGCGTTATGGAACAAACCCGCGAAGCTATCAACCACTCCAGAGCCGCAGGCGTGCCCATTCTTGTTGCCGTGAACAAAATCGACAAACCTACAGCCAACCCTGACCGCGTTCTGCAGGAGCTTGCCTCTCTTGGTCTTCAGGCTGAAGCATGGGGCGGCGATACTGTTGTGGGTTATGTGTCTGCCAAAACAGGCCAAGGCCTTGACGAACTTTTGGAACTGATTGCGCTGCAGGCTGAAATTCTTGAACTTAAAGCCAATCCCAACAAGCCCGCAAGAGGCCGCGTTGTGGAAGCGAAATTGGACAAGGGCCGCGGTCCGGTTGCCACAGTGCTTAGTAAGGAAGGTACGCTCAAGCAGGGCGATGCTTTTGTGTGCGGCGTATTTGCAGGCCGTGTGCGTGCTTTCTTCAATGACCAAGGCAAGAAAGTAAAAGAAGCAGGTCCTTCCATTCCTGTTGAAATTCAAGGTTTTGACGGCGTGCCCGAAGCAGGTGAGGAATTTATCTGCCTTGCGGACGAAAAGGCTGCCCGCCGCATTGCCGAAGCCCGTGCGATTAAACAGCGCGAAAAAGAATTGGCAAAGCAGTCCAGAGTTACCCTTGAAACCTTCCTTGCCAGCACGCCCAACGACAGCGAAGCCAAAGTGCTTAACCTTGTGCTTAAAGCCGACGTGCAGGGCTCTCTGGAAGCCATTACCGATGCGCTTAATAAGCTCAGCACGGAAAAAGTGCGCATTTCCGTTATTCACAGCGGTGCAGGCGCCATTACCGAAACCGATATCATGCTTGCGGCTGCCTCCCATGCCATTATTCTCGGTTTCAACGTCCGTCCTACCGCCAAGGTGAAAGAAGTTGCCGAGCGCGAACTTGTGGATATCCGTTTTTATGACATTATTTACAAGCTTGTGGAAGAAATTAAAAGCGCTATGGCAGGCATGCTTGCTCCCGTCAGCAAGGAAGTATATCTTGGACAGGCTGAAATCCGCCAGACCTTCAGCGTGCCGAAAGTCGGCGTTATTGCGGGCTGCATGGTTACGGACGGCAAAATGCAGCGCAACGGCGGCATCAGGCTGCTGCGTGACGGCGTTGTTGTCTATACAGGCAAAATCGCTTCCCTGCGCCGCGTAAAAGATGACGTAAAAGAAGTGGCAAAAGGTTTTGAATGCGGCATAGGCCTTGAAAACTTCAATGACATTAAAACAGGCGATGTGCTCGAATGTTTTGAAATGATTGAAGAAGCCGCAACCCTTGACTAATTGTCCGAACAGATAAAGACAAAAAGAGCCTTGCAATTTTGCAGGGCTTTTTTTATAAAAAAAGAACGGTTATACCGAAACAAGGCAGGGATACATGTCACGAGTAACGGCAAAATACGAAAACGGAAAATGTGTTGATATTGAAATAAAACGGGAAAATGCCTCACCTCTCATGCTGCTCGGCAGTGGCGGAAAAGCCCGTGAACTTGCCATACTTCCGAAAAATGCCGTCAAAAACGAAAGTTTTGACGAAAACCGTCATCTTGCGGTTTTTCTGGGCCATGGCATGGGGATTGCTTTGGAAGAATTTCGGCATCTGTATCCCCGCGCTTCTGCTGCCGTTGTGGATAAAGAGGCGGATATTTTGGAGGCTGCAGGTTTTTCCTGTCCCGAAGATATTTTTTTCTGCGGCTGTGAAGACAGGCTGGAGGCGCTGACGCGTCTTTCCAACTGGCAGGAGCAAAACGGAGGCAAAGCATTTTTTCCCATTGCCAATCCGTGTTATCTGCGTCTTGATAAAGAGTATTACGGCTTTTTGCGTGAACAGCTTGCCGCAAGTCAAAAATTCAATTTTTGGGAAAAAGTCCGCTATAAAAAATTTCAGTCCGGCAAAACCAAGCTGCTTCTTGTTTCTTCCAAATATTTTCTTATGGGCGAAGTGGTCAATGCCTGTAAAAATTTGGGTATTGAGTATCAACTTATTCAATTGGAAAATGAGGAAATCGCTCAGGATGAGTTTGTGAAGCGGCTGCTTGAATCCATAATTGTTTTTAAGCCCGACGCTCTGATGACACTCAATCATCTGGGAATTGACAGGGAAGGGGTTTTGGTTGATCTGCTCAATAAACTGGAACTTCCGTTTATTTCATGGTTTGTGGACAATCCCCATTTGATTCTGTATTCCTATGCAGGGCTGACGTCGCCCTTTCTGCATATTTTTACGTGGGATTTGGACAATATCAGCGCACTGAACGCACGGGGCTTTGACAATGTATATTATCTGCCTCTCGGAACGGATGCGGTGCGTTTTCATCCGGACAACAGAAAAAAAAGCGTTCCCTCCTCATGGAAAAGTTCCGTGTCTTTTGTGGGCAATTCCATGATTGACAAAGTACAGAAACGCTGGGAGGCTTCTTCCGTTCCTGAAGAATTTTACAGGGATTTTTTGGCATTGGCTGAAAATTTCATCAGTTCGCCGAAACGTGTAGCCGAAGAATTTATTTTGGAAGACGGAAAAAGAGATTTTCCGAAACTTGTCGGATATTACCGTGAAAAGCTGGATACGGAGCAAAGGCTCGCCTTTGAAACGGGCATGACGTGGGAGGCAACCCGTTTGTACCGTCTGAACTGCGTCAGGCAGATTTTGGATTTTTCTCCTCTGCTTGTGGGGGATAACGGCTGGAATGTTTTTTTGAAAGACGAAAACAGGCCTTGGCGCTGGCATTCTCCCGTCGGTTATTATGATGAGCTGCCGTATTTTTATCCCCATTCGGTGATTAATTTCAACTGCACCAGCATGCAGATGAAAGGTGCGTCCAATCAGCGCATTTTGGATATTCCCGCAGCGGGGGCTTTTGTGCTTACGGATTACCGCGAACAAATGGAGCCCATGTTTGATATAGGCAGGGAAATTATCTGTTTCAGGGAAAAAGAAGAAATTCCCGATTTGGTCCGTTATTATCTTTCCCATGACAGGGAACGGGAAGAAATTGTGCGCAGAGGCCGTGAACGGGTGTTGAAATGCCATACATGGACACACCGCATTGCGGAAATTATCCGAACCATGAAAGAATATTACGGCAGGGATTTGTAGCAGTATGATTTGCAGGCGCCTGTGTGACGGTTCAAAAAAGACACGCTGCACTGCGGAACCCGTATCGTAAAGGATTGTTATGCCAGAGATTTGTAAAGACGTGCTTATTGTCGGAGGCGGTGCTGCCGGGCTTTTTTTGGCACTGCTCTGCGAGAGAAAGCATATTTCCTATGCATTGATTGACCATCAGGCGGCATTGGGCATGAAATGGCGTCTGGCAGGCGGTGCCATGGGCAATATGACCAACAGAACAGTCAATGCAGAACATTATGTAAGCCATACCCCAAAGCAGGCAAAAAAGCTTCTGCAGTCCTTGTTTAAAACGTGGCAGCCTCAAAACGTACTGGATTTGCTGCAGGAATACGGCATGGAGTACGAGGAAAGGGAATTCGGGCAGATTTTCTGCACTAAGCCCGTAAAGTATTTTATTGAAAAAATTATCGCCGATCTTTCCGAAAAAAACTGCTTTTGCGGCGAAAAAATTCTTTCCTGCCAATATTCCGAAAAACTGCCCGAACACGGCGGGCAGGCAGAAACAGTATATACCATTAAAACCGCAGACCATGTATTTTGCGGTCAAAAATTGGTTATTGCCACGGGTTCTTCTTCCTATCCTCAGGCAGGCGCCACGGATTTCGCACTGCGTTTGGCAAAAAAATGGGGGCATGATACTGTTCCTTTCCGCTCCGCCTTGGTTCCGCTTCTTCTTCCCGAACATTCGCCGCTTTTGGGGCTTGAAGGCATAAGCATTCCCGTGAGGCTGAAGATTTTCCGTGACGGCCGTGAAATTGCCGATCCCTGCGGCGTGCGCTCTCTTTTGTTCACGCATACAGGCATAAGCGGTCCTGCGGTGCTTGTCATGTCCTGCTTTTGGCAAAAAGGTGATACGCTGCACATTGATTTTCTGCCGGAAGACGATTTGCTTGCCAGAATGCATGACGTGCAGAACGGCAGGAAATTGGTGAAAAATCTTATTCTGCCCCTTTTGCCCGACCGTTTGGCTTTGAGCCTCATACCTGTTGACCTGCAGAACAGGAAAGTGGCTGAGCTTTCCAAAAAAGACAGACAGCGTCTGACAGCGTCCCTGCAGGATTTTTGCTTTGTGCCGAAGGATACGGACGGTCTGAAAAAAGCCGAGGCCTGCCTTGGCGGTGTCGGCCTTGCGCAGATAAATCAGAATCTCGAAAGCCTTGTGCATAAGAATTTGTATTTTATGGGTGAATGTTTGGATATCACCGGTCTTCTCGGAGGGTACAACATTCATTTTGCCCTTGCGTGCGCGTTCAGGATTGCTCACAGGCTTTAGCTGTTTTCTTGCAATTTTCAAAAAACTGCACTATACTTTTATTTCATGTATAAATTCTTTTGGTGCGTATAATGCACTTCAGACATAAGGAACAGTTATGGAACCCATTAAAGCTACCAGAATGCCCAGTCTTGACAATATTGCCAAAGAACTCTGCAACATGGATTCACTGAAAAATGTCCTGCACTGCGGGCTCTGTGAACATCCCATGCCTTCCCATGATATTTTGAAAGAAATAGTCAGCCGCATAAAAGCCATTGTTTTTCCGGGATATTTCGGTCCTTCCCAAGTGCATTTGGAGTCTATCGGCTATCATATCACTGCCAGTCTTGACAGCACATACCGCCTGCTTGCGGAACAGATACGCCGCGGCGGCTGCTTTGCCTGCGCGGAATATTCCAAAGACAGACGGGGCTGTGAAAAAGCGTCTGCGGAAATTGCCATGAAGTTTATGGAAAAACTGCCCGAAATCCGCCGCATGCTTGCTCTCGACGCGCAGGCGGCCTATGAGGGCGACCCTGCAGCCGTAAGTCCCGGGGAAACCATTTTTTGTTATCCTTCCATGCAGGTTATGACACATCACCGCATTGCCCATGAACTTTATAAACTCGGCGTGCCCATTATTCCCCGCATGATTTCTGAAATGGCGCATTCCCATACGGGTATTGACATTCATCCCGGTGCCACCATCGGCGAACGCTTCTTCATTGACCACGGTACGGGCGTCGTAATCGGCGAAACCTGCATTATCGGTTCCAACTGCCGCATTTATCAGGGCGTAACCCTCGGGGCGTTTTCTTTTGATAAAGCTGAAGACGGAACTTTGGTAAAAGGCATTGCCCGCCATCCTATTTTGGAAGATGACGTCACTGTTTATGCCGGTGCTTCTATTTTGGGACGCATAACCATAGGCAAGGGGGCCGTTATCGGCGGCAACGTCTGGCTTACCAAAAGCGTGCTTCCCGGAGAAAAAATTGTTCAAAGCCGCGGTTCCAAGGCAAAAGAAGGCGAACAGCTTAAAGGAAATTAGGAGAATACATGCCTCAGCAAAAGCAATTAAGCACTATTTGGGCTGTTTTGCTCGGCCTTGTGTGGCCGGGGGCTTCATTACTTTGTGCAGGAAAAGCAAAACAGGCGCTTATTACTGCGTTTATGCTTGTTTTTTATGGTTTTTTTCTTTCTTATATGCCTGTACGGTTTATTGTGCTGTCTTTGTATCTGTATACTGGGGTGCATATTATTGCTCTGGCATACGGGTTTATCAGCGGGCTGCTTGAGGCCCGCAAGCCGAAAAATGAAATTGCAGTGCAGTCCATGGCCGGATATGTGTTTTTTTATTTGCTTTTTATGCTGACTGCCATTGTTTTGCTCGTGCATACTCCTGTCAGCTTTTATAAAGTCCGTAAGGATTTTGAGCATGTGCATGCGGGCGATATTTTGGCCGTGCAGGAAAAAGTTCCTCTTATCGGACATTTTTATAATGATTCCATTATCTTTTATACGGATAATTTTGAAGAGCGTCTTGGCGTGGTTAAAGCCGTGGCAGGAGATGTTTTGGAATTTGACAAAGGAACATTATACCGCAACGGCAAAGAATTGGCCCACATAGCGGATTTTCCCATTAAAAAATTCATTGTTCCCGAAAATTTGATTTTGATTCAGCATGACAAGGAAAAAGATATTCGGGTTAAAAAGGACGAACAGTTTGAAACCAAGGACACGAAAACCCTGACCTTTTTGACGGCACACCGCATTAAAGGCAAGGCACTTTTCGTGTATTACAGCAATGAGCTTTCCAATATGGGAAAACGTCTTGTTTTTGCAACAGTGGCAAAATAACCTTGGTCTTATTTTTCTATAAAAAGAGCCCGTCACAGACGGCTTTTTTTCGGGCAAAACAAAACCACCGCTGAAAGCGGTGGTTTTTCTATGATTTTATGTGAAAATTAAAGCCATTCTTTATTTTTCATGCGGATATTCATGCCTTCCAGTTCATCTGCTTTGGCAAAAAGGGCTTCTTTGTCACCGCTGTGGTATGCGGCTTCGGCTTCTTTAATTTTTGCAAGAAAAGCTTTTTCAACCCCTTCCAGTCCTGCTTCTTTCCAAGCGGAGGAAGGATATTCTTTTCTGGCTTTTTCCACTGCCGCGCTTACTTCGCTGAGCTGTTTCAGTCCCTGCTGGGTGCTGCCGTTTCCGATAACCGCCAATGCTTTTTTTATTTTTTTTAGATTTTCGCTGATATCGATCATATCGTTGATAATGCTGCTTAATTGTCTGCCGCCGAGGGTGCACAGGGAATTAAGTTTTTTTTCTTTTTTGGTTTCTTTAAGAGCATTGTCAAGCTCGGTAAGGTTTTCGGAAACTTGGTTGATAACGGAGCTGAACTGTTTTCCTGCCA
>CALUWZ010000080.1 GCA_944324625.1 uncultured Mailhella sp.
TGTCAATATCTTATTTTATTGACAGATTTTAAATAATTCTTATTTCTGGGTATACAGTTGTAAACGTATTATATTTGCTGTATACTCTTTCAAAAATAATTGCTTCGGAGTTAATATGCCTCTTTTTGAATTTCATTGCTTAAATTGCGACACTGTGTTTGAAGAACTTGTTTTTTCCCAAACTGAAATCCCTGCCTGTCCAAACTGCAAAAGTGAAAAAACAGAAAAACTTATGTCAAGACCATGCAGAAACAGAAAAGGCGGAGCAGGCGCAGACATCCCGAGCATGGCAAGCCAAGGCACATCTTCAGGCGGCGGCTGCGCGGGCTGTTCAGGCGGGTCCTGTGCAACGTGCGGCCATTGATGCCTTCCGCATTTGATAAATTCTGCATTTATCTGCTTTTTCAGCAGGTTTTTACTCAAAAAGCCCATAAGAACTATATGCAACAGATATTTTAAGGACAGAGAATGAAAAAAATCACCATTGCAACCCGCGGCAGTGCCTTGGCATTGTGGCAGGCAAACCATATCAAAGAATTGCTGCAAAAAAAATATGAAGGTCTGGAAGTTGACCTTTCCATAATAAAAACAAAAGGAGACATCATTCTTGACGTCCCCCTTGCAAAAGTGGGCGGCAAAGGACTTTTTGTCAAAGAAATCGAAGATGCCCTGCTGAACGGCTCCGCAGACCTTGCCGTACACAGCATGAAGGACGTTCCCATGGAACTGCCGAAAGGCCTTGTGCTCGGCGCAGTTCCCGAACGCGAAGACAGAAATGACGTTTTTCTTTCCGATAAATATCAATCCCTTGACGAACTTCCCAAAAATGCGGTTCTCGGCACAAGCAGCCTGCGCCGCCAAGCCCAGATCCTTGCCCTGCGTCCTGACTTGGAAATAAAAATGCTGCGCGGCAATGTTCAGACAAGAATAAACAAAATGCTTGCAGGCGAATACGACGCAATTATTCTTGCCAAAGCGGGAATAAAACGCCTCGGCCTGTCCGTTCGGCATCAGACGGCGCTGTCCGCTCCCGACTTTTTGCCTGCCTGCGGCCAAGGGGCCCTCGGCATTGAAATCCGTGAAGACAGAAAAGACATTATGGACATGATTGCCTTTCTCAATCACGAAGAAACAAAGATCTGCGTGGAAGCGGAACGCTCTTTTCTCAAAGCCCTTGAAGGAGGCTGTCAGGTTCCCATCGCCTCTTTTTCCAAACTTGAAGGCAATACCCTGACCCTTGAAGGACTTGTCGGAGAACCCGACGGAAGCAAAATTATCCGCCACACCATGCAGGATAAAGCCGAAAACCGTATTCTGCTCGGCGAAAAACTTGCCCGTACAATCCTTGACAAAGGCGCAAAAGAAATCCTTGAACGCTTATACTGCCCACAGGCTTAGAAAACAATGACGAAAATACATGCTCTTTCTGCCGATAAACTGTACGCATCCTTTGATGCGGAAAAAATCCCTTGGAATACAAGCAGCGACATCCCCAAAAATCTGCGCAAAAACTTTTCCCAGACAAGGGCTGTCAATGCGCTGAACTTGGCTGTTAACATTAAAGATAACGGTTATAATATCTATCTTGCGGGCGAAAATGATCTCGGCCGCGCCTACATGCTTAAAAACTTTTTAAAGCCCATTGCCATAAAACAGGAAACCCCTCCTGATTTATTGTATGTCAACAATTTTGAAAATGCGGACAATCCGATTTTATTAAAGGTCTGTGCAGGCCAAGGCAGAGTGCTGAAAAACGAACTTGCAAAAATCCTGCAGCAAATCAAAAAAGAAATCCCTCTGCGTTTTGAAACGGAAGCCTACGAAAAGAAAAAACAGGCTCTGATGTCAAATTTCCAAAAAATCCGCGAATGCTTCATTAAAGATATGGATGCCATTGCGGAAAAACAGGGCTTTAATCTTGATATTGACGAACAGGGAAGCCTTACCCTCTACCCGCTTGTAGAAGGCAAGCGACTGAGCGACGAAGAATTTGAAATGCTTGACGTCAATATCCGCTCAGCCATAAAACGCAAAAGCGATCATCTGCTCCACTCCATGACGGCTGTCATAAAAAAACTGAGCAAAGCGGAACGGGAATTTAAAGAAGACCAAAAAGAACTTGAAAAAGAAGTCATTACTGATGTTCTGCAGAAATACTTTCTTCCCTTTCAGGAAAAATTCTGCAAAAATGCAGGAAAATATCTTGAAGGCGTCAAATTATTTTTTGAAAACATCCACAAAGACATTCTGGAAAATATGGATCTGTTCCTTGCAAGGGAAAGCCTGATTCCTTTAAATCTCGCCGACCTCTCCGCACCTGCCCTGCCCAGTCAGGAACATAATCTCAGCCGTTACGAAATCAATCTTTTTGTGGACAACAGCGAACTGAAGGGCGCACCGATAATTTTTGAAAGCCACCCCACCTTTTTCAATGTTCTCGGCTGTATCGAACGGGAATCGGAAATGGGAGCTTTGTCCACCAATTTCACGCTGATTAAAGCAGGTTCCATTCACAAGGCAAACGGCGGCTATCTTGCCATTCACATTGACGATATTTTGTGCCATCCAAATGCATGGGACGGCCTTATGCGTGTGCTGCGTGCGCAGAAGAGCAAGGTGGAAGATGACAGCAGCGAACTTGTCAAAACCAAAACCCTCAGCCCCGAAGCCCTTGACCTGAATGTAAAAGTCATCCTTATCGGTGACGACGATATTTACGACAGCCTGCTTGAAAGCGACGACAGATTTTTAAAACTGTTTAAAATCAAAGCCCAGATGAGCAGCGATACTGAAAGAAAAAAGAAAAACATCAAAGCATGGCTGCATAATCTTGTGCATATTGTCGATGAATCCGATCTTTTGCCCTTTGACAGGGAAGCCATGGCGGCACTTGTGGATTATTCCACACTGCTTTGTGAAGACCACACCAAAATTTCCCTAAAATTTCCCCGTATACGCGAAACCATGATTGAAGCCTCTGCTCTTGCCAAAATGGACAGCAAGGAAATTGTCGGCAGGGAATATATTTACAAAGCGTACGAAGAAAAAATGTTCCGTTCCGCCTATATTGAAGAACTGTTCATGGAAGAATACAACAGGGACATGATCAAAATCCAAACCTCCGGTTTTGCCGTGGGCAGAGTCAACGGTCTTTCCGTAACCCACACGGGCGATTTTGAATTCGGACTTCCCCACCAGATTTCCTGTACCGTAGGTGTCGGACACGGCGGAATCATCGACCTTGAAAGGGAATCTGAACTTGCAGGCCCCATTCACACCAAAGCCATGATGATTTTAAAAAGCTATCTGGTTGACCAGTTCGCCCATAATAAACCTCTTGTGCTGACAGGAAGCCTGTGCTTTGAACAAAGCTACAACGGCATAGAAGGCGATTCCGCATCAGGTGCGGAACTTGTTGCCCTTCTTTCCGCCATATCCAAGACACCGATAAACCTCAGCCTTGCCATGACAGGCGCCGTAAGTCAGGCAGGGGAAATCATGGCCGTGGGCGGCGTTACCAGAAAAATCGAAGGATTTTTCAAACTCTGCGAACAAAGAGGACTGACAGGCAAACAGGGCGTGCTCATTCCAAAAGACAACATCGAACACCTCATGCTGAGCGAACAGGTCCGCAATGCCGTAGAAAAAGGCCTTTTTGCCGTTTATCCCGTAAGCCACATCACAGAAGCGCTGGAACTTTTAACGGGCATTCCCGCAGGCAAAAGAACAAAAGCAGGCAATTTCCCCAAAAATTCCCTGTTTTATACGGTTGACATGGAACTGCATGAACTTGGCTGGCTTGCGGAAAATTCCTTCAAAACCAGAAAGAAAAAAGACAAAAAATAAAGCAAAAAGGGGAATTTCAATTCCCCTTTTTATTTGCAGCCCTCAGCGACAAAAAAAAAACGCCTGCGCCACGCACAGACGAAATTAAAAATCTCTAGATATAAGAATTTCCTCCTTTGGTACACATTTGCTTTGCTCGTCAATCAAAACCTAAGAAAGACAGGGTTTTTAATTTAAAATAAAACCAATATGCAATAATTCTGGTGAGTTTTAAATTTTTATTATAAAATCAATTAGTAATGCCGTAAAAAAAGGGAGCAAGGGCTCCCTTTTGCTTTACATGTCAATTTCAGGTTCAGGCTTCATTTTTTTAGGTTTCGGCATTTCCTTTACAGGAGGCATATCCCCGTAAAATTCATGGGGAGGCATATTTTTGTAATGATGCGGCATGCCTTTCATGCGGTGAGGAGGAACAGGTTCAAACGCTCTCGGATCTGCACCGACAAAGGGGCAGCCGTCCATCATGCGGGGATGCCCGAAATGGTCAACATGCCGTTTAAAGCATGGGGTGAAATCCCTATGAAATTCAAATCCGATAAAGTCCACGCCGTATTCTTTGCGTGTCTTGTCCATAAATTCTTGATTCAGATTTTTAATCTGACGGTCAAGCATAACGATTTCACGGGCAACTTTGGAAATCAGTTTGGGCTCAGCATTGGGATTATGCGTAAACGCTTTATATTCCATTCTTCTGATGCGTTTTTCGTCTTTCAGTTCCTGAATTTTTTTAATATGGGCAATATGTTCTTTTTCCCATTTTTCATATTGGGCTTTATCCTGAACAAATTCTTCAAAAGTTATCATATTATCTGGTTTTGCCATAACCGTGCCGTCAGAAACGGAAAAGGCCAAACCGAAAGCCAAAGCGCTTGCAATCAAAACATGTTTTATTTTCATGAATTACTCCTTCGGTTATTATATTCACGTATTTTTGATATATATTTTAAAGCAAAAACCGTTCCAATCGAAACACATCCATTTTTGCCCGAAAACAGGACTTTCTGCTTGCCTGTCTTTTTAATTATGTGTAAAATTTTCACACAAGACAACACAGAAAGTGTTACCTTTTTACTCAAAAATCTGCGGCATACATTTTTTTTGCCCATTTTTATTACTATAATTAAAAGGTATATTTTTTGCAAGCTAAATAAAAAACTTTTCCAAAAGACATGCCCATGCAAAAACTTTTTTTAAAAATTGCTCCCTATCTGGTCCTGCTGATTGTATTTTTTATAGCTTCTTCCCTGCTTGTCTGGGATATAAAAATTTCAAAAAGCAATACCTTTATTGCCACTTTTTTAATGAAAGAAAAAGGCCATTCTGTTCTGCAGACTTTTGAATCCAACATTATAGCCTCGCGGGTGGACAGCAGAGAAAAATTCAATGAACTTCTTTTAAGCTACACGGAACAGGAAAACGTTGAATTTATGGCTGTCGCCGACGAAAACGGCAAAATTCTGATCAGCAGCATTGAAGAACTTATCGGCAAAATTCTGCCGCTTAAATCTCCCAAAGCCCTTGCAGCTGATGAAAAGATATACATAAATCCCGATATTCCCTTTACCTCTTCCCAGCTGCATCAGGCAAAATATTTTATTGTGCAGAAACATATTTTCCGTTCTTTCGCAGCAGAAAACGGCATGCATCAGGACATGAGGCACGGCATGCATAAAATGAAACGCCGAAATACCATGATATGCAATAAGCTGGAACGCCTCGGGCTTATGCAGTCCGTGAGCAGCAGTCCCGGATCCCTGTTTCTGATTATCGGCTTTGATATTAAAGAGGTAATGGAAGCCAAAATTTTGGACGACAAAAAATCCCTCATTAATCTGATAGCTTTTACCGTGCTTATCCTTTTGAGCATACTTTCTTTCATCCTGCTAAAAAAATACCAAAAATTCTACCAAATCATCGAGGAATCAAAAGTTTATTTCGACGGCCTCATGACCACCATCCCCTTAGGAATTTTAACCATTGACCAAAACAATGTCATTGTCACCGCAAATCCCGTAGCAGAAAATATGCTCGCCACAAAAAACCTGATCGGCAAAAACATCTGCGATTATATTCCGTCCATTGCGTTTATGGATTTCAACCGTCCCGTTATCAACTCCCCAGTAAAACTGATAAACAGCCAAAACGACAGTCTGGAGCTGAATTCTTTCAGCATTATTTTGGACAATAAGCGCAAAGGAATAGGCATAATTTTAAGAGATTTGAAAGAAATACAAAAACTTCAGGAAGAACTTAACAGAAAAGATAGGCTTGCGTCCATAGGTCAGCTTGCCGCAGGCATTGCCCATGAAATCCGCAACCCTTTAAGTTCCATAAAAGGTTTTGCCCGCATATTTGAAGAAAATGCCGATGAAGGAAGCGAAGAAAAAACTCTTGCCCAAATCATGAACCAAGAAATTTTGCGCGTAGACAAAGTTATTTCCGACCTTTTGGAAATTTCCAAGCCCAATTCCCTTTCCCTCCGTCCCGTTTCCCTGAAAAAGCTTGTGGAACAGGCACAGAATTCTCTCATTCTGCAGGCAAAAGAAAACAATATACGCTTTGTCAACGACATATGGATTGACGAAATTACCCTTGACCATGACAGAATTCTGCAGGTTCTGCACAATATTTTCATAAATGCCATAGAAGCCATGAAATCAAACACCGCAAACACGGATGCAGCGGACGGCGAAAATGCCGAACGCGGCGGAACCATATACGTCAAAGCATGGCAGGAACAAGACTGTGCCCTGCTTTCCATACAGGATACGGGACAGGGCATTCCGCAAAACATGCTTTCACAGCTTTTTACCCCCTATTACACGACAAAGGCCAAAGGAACGGGACTTGGTCTTGTCATTGTGCAAAAAATCATTGAAGCCCACAAAGGAACCATTAAAGTAGAAAGCAAAGAGCATGAAGGAACCACCTTTACTCTTTCCTTTCCCTTTCATAAATAATTGAGGTTGCCATGAACAGTCATATTTTAATAGTAGACGACGACAAAGCCCACGGACTTATGCTGGAAACCCTGCTCAAGAAGTGGCAGTTTAAAATTACCCGGGCGGAAAACGGCCTGCAGGCTGTGGAAAAAATCAAAGAAATGCCCTATGACTGCGTTCTTATGGATATCCGCATGCCGGACATGGACGGCGTGACTGCCCTAAAATTCATCAATGCCTATAATCCTGCCATACCCATTATTATGATGACGGCATTTTCCGACATTGACAGCGCCGTGGAATGCGTAAAAAACGGCGCTTATGATTATCTGACCAAACCCCTTGATTTTGACAGGCTCAGAATCACCATTGACAAAAGCCTTGAGCATGCCAAACTCAAAAAACAGGTGCAGACCATGGAAAGCGAGCACCAAACCCAAATTATAGGAAGCAGCAAAGCCATTACGCAATTAAAAGAGCTTATCAAAAGCTTTGCCCCTTCGGATGCAACGATTTTGATCCGCGGAAAATCAGGAACAGGCAAAGAATTGGTGGCGCGCACCATTTATGAACTCAGCCAGCGCAAAAACAAACCGTTTGTTACCGTAAACTGTGCCGCCCTTTCCGAAACCCTTTTGGAATCCGAACTGTTCGGCCATGAAAAAGGGGCATTCACGGGAGCGGACAAAAAACGCGAAGGCAGATTTTTCCAAGCCAACGGCGGAACTATTTTCCTTGACGAAATAACCGAGATCCCGCTTGAATTTCAAGGTCAGTTTTTGCGCGTTCTGCAAGAGCGCGAAGTAATGCGCATCGGTGACGATAAAGTCATTCCGCTTGATATTCGTGTTATCTGCGCCACCAATAAAAAAATTCTGCCTTTATGTAAAGAAGGTAAAT
>CALUWZ010000081.1 GCA_944324625.1 uncultured Mailhella sp.
ATATTAATTCAATAAAAACAATATGTTTTAAAAGGGCTTCTTCGGAAGCCTTTTTTAATAAAATTTTTTGCTTTTTTGCGGAAATTTTTTGTAAAAAAAACTTGACTGCGGGGCACAGAGTAATTATATATAGGTCTCAGCAATGGAAACATATATAGGCGTGTGGCTCAGGGGTAGAGCACTTCCTTGACACGGAAGGGGTCAGCAGTTCAAGTCTGCTCATGCCTACCATAAATATAAAAGGGGGCTAGTCCTCCTTTTCTTATATGCATATTCTTAAATTTTTATATATAGAATAGTGGAGTTTTGGTTTATGAAAATCATTTTGGAAGACAAAGAAATTGAAATCGCTGAAAATGCAGTGATTGCCGACGTTCTCAAGGAAAATCTTTCCGGTAAAAAATTTAAATCATGCATCGCCGCCAAAATCAACGGCGAAACTTTGCTTGACTTGTCTGCAGCAGTTCCCGCAAATACCCAAACCATAACTCCTCTTACCGCTGAAACTGAAGAAGGTCTGCAAATTCTCCGTCACTCTGCCTCCCACATTATGGCTCAGGCTGTGCAGAAACTTTTTCCCGGCACAAAAGTGACCATCGGTCCTTCCATTGAAAACGGTTTTTATTACGATTTTGATGCGGAACGTCCTTTTACTCCTCAGGATTTGGAAGCAATTGAAAAAGAAATGCAGAAAATCGTTGATGCAGGGCTTGATTTTGAACGTTCTGTCATGTCCAAGCAAGACGCTGTAGCTTTCTTTAATAATATGGGTGAAACTTATAAAGCTGAAATTATTTCCGAAATTGATGCGGATACGGTTTCTCTCTATAAGCAGGGTGATTTTGTGGACCTCTGCCGCGGACCGCATATTCCCAATACCTCTTTTGTAAAAGCATTTAAGCTTATGTCCGTTGCAGGCGCATACTGGCGCGGCGATGAAAAGAATCAGATGCTTTCCCGTATTTACGGAACAGCTTTTGCCGACGAAAAAGCGCTTAAAGCATACCTCAACAGAATTGAGGAAGCAAAAAAACGTGACCACAGAAAACTCGGCAAAGAACTCGGTCTGTTTACCTTCCATGAAGATGTTGCTCCCGGCATGGCTTTCTGGCTTCCGAAAGGCATGATGCTCAGAACTGTTTTGGAAGACTTCCTGCGCCGCGAACACTTGAAACGCGGATATGAATTGGTTCAGGGCCCGCAGATTATGCGCAAGGAATTGTGGCAAAAATCCGGACACTATGACCATTACCGCCAAAATATGTATTTTACCGAAATCGAAAATGCCGTGCATGGCGTAAAACCCATGAACTGCGTCGGTCATCTTTTGATGTACAACAATACGCTGCACAGCTACCGCGAACTTCCCGTACGCATGTTTGAGCTCGGTCTTGTTCACCGCCATGAAATGAGCGGCGCCCTTCACGGTCTGCTCCGCGTCCGTCAGTTCACTCAGGACGATGCGCATATTATCTGTACGCCTGATCAGCTGGAAGATGAAATCATTAAAATTATGAATTTCTCCGCAGACCTCATGGCTCTTTTTGGTTTCACTTATAAGCTCTTTATTTCCACCCGTCCTGCCGACAGCATAGGCACTGACGAAGCATGGGAACTTTCCACCAATGCCCTTATTCAGGCCGTGAAAAAAGAAGGCAAGGAATATCAGATCAATGAAGGCGACGGAGCTTTCTACGGTCCGAAAATCGATATTAAAGTTACCGACGCTATCGGCCGTGAATGGCAGCTTTCCACCATTCAGGTAGACTTTAACCTTCCTGAACGCTTTGATATTGAATATGTCGGTCAAGACGGCGAAAGACACAGACCGGTTATGGTGCACCGTGCAATTCTCGGTTCTTTGGAACGTTTTATCGGCGTGCTTACCGAACATTATGCGGGCGCATTCCCAACGTGGCTTGCTCCTGTTCAGGCAAGAATCCTGAATGTAACCGATGCACAGCTTGACTTTGTCAATGAAGCAGTCAAAAAATTACAAGCTGCAGGTATCCGTGTTGAAGCTGATACCAGAAACGAAAAACTTGGCTTTAAAGTACGTGAAGCTCAGCTTGCAAAGATACCGTTTATCCTCGTTGTGGGGGATAAGGAAGTTGAAGAGGGCGGCGTGAATATCCGCCTGCGCACGGGGGAAAACTTAGGTTTGCAATCTTTGGATGAAACCATTAAAACCATCCGTGAAGACAGTGATAAACCATTTAAAACCGGAGGGATGAGCTATAGCTTCGCCTAATGTTAAACCACGTCGTGACGTTCCTCAGCAGGACGGAACAAGACGAAATGAACAAATCCGAGCTCGCGAAGTTCGAGTTATCGGTGCGGAAGGGGAACAAATCGGTATTCTTTCCAAACAGGAAGCCATTGATCTTGCAAAAGAACATGGGCTTGACCTTGTAGAAGTTGCTGCAACGGCAGATCCGCCGGTATGCCGTATTATGGATTTTGGCAAATTCAAATACGAACAGCAGCAAAAGAAAAAGGAACAAAAGAAAAACCAGACTGTTGTCCAGATTAAAGAAATCAAAATCCGCCCCAAAACTGACGATCATGACTATGAAACCAAACTTCGTCATATCCGTCGTTTCTTGGAAGACGGTGACCGCTGTAAAGTTACCGTATTTTTCAGAGGAAGGGAAATTGTTCATAAAAGCCGTGGACAAGCAATATTGGACCGTATTGCAGAAGATACAAAAGATTTGGGCAAGGTTGAGGCTGAACAAAACGCCGAGGGCCGTACCCTGCAGATATTGCTTATACCCTTTGGAAAGAAATAATGAAAAGCCGCTTTATGCGGCTTTTTTTGTAGCTTTTGTTTTATATAAAAATGCATACGCAGGTTATGTGCTGTTTTTTGTAAGCTGCTGCTGGTAATCTGACGGTTTTTCGATATTTTAAAGCCTGCCGGATTTCTGCGGCGCATTTTTTTTTTATGCCGGGAATTTTGACTTTTCAATGGCAAAAAAAGACCTTATAAAAGTAGACTTTTTTTTTGTTTTCAGCTAAAATTTACTTTGATAAATTCATTATGTGACAGGTGTGTATGAGTTCTTCTAAAAACGTCGTTATTGGTTTGGCAGGCCTTGGAACTGTCGGTTCGGGCTTGGTTCAGCTGCTGAAAGACAATGCCGAAGAGATCGAGCAGAGAACCGGCAAGAAAATTTTTGTAAAATATGTTGCAGTCCGCAATACCAATACCAAGAGAGATATTCCGGAAGGCGCAAAACTGATTGACAATCCGCTTATCATGGTGGATGACCCTGAAGTTCAAGTTGTGGTTGAACTTATGGGTGGTTTGGGTATGGCGGACATACTTATCCGTCAGGCTCTCGAAAAAGGAAAATCCGTAGTTACCGCCAATAAAGCCCTTCTTGCGGAAAAAGGCGAAGAACTTTTTGCCCTTGCGGAAGAAAAAAATCTTTCCCTTGCCTATGAAGCCAGTGTGGCAGGTGCCATTCCTGTGGTTCAGACTTTGAAAGACAGTTTGGCAGGCAATAAAATTAATACTATTTTCGGTATCCTGAACGGAACCAGCAACTATATTTTGTCTGAAATGTCCGCTCACGGCACAGAATTCGGTGCGGCGCTGAAAACTGCGCAGGATCTTGGTTTTGCAGAAGCAGACCCGACTCTTGATATTGACGGTTTTGACGCTGCCCATAAATTGAAATTGCTTATCCGTCTTGCATGGGGTGTGCATTATCCTTACGAAAAACTGCCTGTTCAGGGCATTCGCGATATGAGTGCCATGGATATTGCTTTTGCCCGCAGTCTCGGCTATTCCATAAAACTTCTCGGACAGGCATCCCGTGTTCATGAAGAAATCGAAGCAGGCGTAAGTCCTGTTCTTATTCCTGAAAAAGCAATGCTTGCCCGTGTGGACGGTGCATTCAACGCCATTCATATTAATGGCAATGCTGTAGGTTCATTATTCCTGCACGGTCTTGGGGCAGGCAGTCTGCCGACTGCCAGCGCCGTACTTGGGGATATTATGTCCCTCATGAAAGATATTTATGACAGTACGGGCTATGTTATGGAAAAACTTCCTCTTGCGCCCATGGCCAATCCCGATAAAACCGAGGCTCCGTGGTATCTTCGTCTGATGGTTCATGATACTGTGGGCGTACTTCGGGATATTGCGGGAATTTTTGCCAAACATTCCATAAGCATTGCGCAGGTTATTCAAAAGAAAAAACAGGAAGACGGCGTGCCTCTTGTGTTTATGACCCATGAAACCAGTGTCAGGGCAATGAAAGATGCCTTGCATGAAATTGAGGCAACGAAAATTTTAAATTGCAGACCTGTGGCATTCCGTGTTCTTGAATTAGTATAGAGGAAAAAATGTCTGTTATTATTGATGAAAATGCTTGCTGCGGAGATAAGCTCTGTATTGGTGTTTGTCCTGCTGCCTGTATTGAAATGAACGCCGAAAACAAGGCTGTTCTTACACGCAAAGGTCTTTTGACCTGTATTTCCTGCGGTCAGTGCATTGCCGTGTGCCCTAAAAATGCCATTTCTTTGGAAATTGATGGTGAGTTGGAAAAAGGGGAAATAATTTCAGGGAATTACCCAAGTTTTGAAGAAATTTCCACAATGATAAAAAGCCGCCGTTCCGTGCGTAAATTTAAAAGCAAAGATGTTTCCGAAGAAGAAATTTTAAAAGCCCTTGATGTTGTGCGTTTTGCTCCTACGGCAAAAAATAAACAATATGTAGAATGGGTTGTGGTAAACGGCAAAGACAAAGTCCGTGAACTTGCCGGTCTTGTGATTGATTTTATGCGCACAGTGCCTTCTGCCAAACGGCTTGTGGCAAGCTATGACAGCGGAGAAGATCCGATTTTCCGGAATGCTCCCTGTGTTATTTTTGCCTACTGTGATAAAACGGCAGGGGAGCGTTACGGAACTGTTGACTGTTCCATTGCTTCCACGTATTTGGAGTTACTGCTGCCAAGCATGGGAATAGGCGCATGCTGGGCAGGATTTGCCATTTCCACCGCACAGCTTTATGCTCCCATAAATGCATTTCTCGGCTTAAAGGAAAGCGATGAAATTAAAGCAGGCTTTATGCTCGGATATCAGCAGACCAAATACAAAAAGGTACCGCCAAGGCAAAAAGCCCATGTAAAATTTATCAAATAGTTTTGACAGGGTATAAAAAAACTCCTTTGTTTCTGCAAAGGAGTTTTTTTTTATTGTGCTGAAAGATTTCAGACTGAAATAGTGGTTGTCGGATACGTTGTGATGATGTCAAAATCAGTTATGCCAAATCCATGAGGGCATAGGTGAGCTGGGCAGCAATAAAATCTGAAACAAAGCTGCCTTCTCTGGGGGCAAGCTCAACCACGTCAAAACCTATCATGGTTCTGTTTTCCAAAGATTTTTTGGCAAGGTTCAACGCCTGATACCAAGAAAGACCGCCTGCCACGGGTGTGCCTGTGTCGGGAATGATTGAGGGATCAAGGCCGTCTACGTCAAAGGTTATGAAAATAAGCTTTGGAAAATCCGCAGGTATAAGATTTTCGGGAATGGGATTTTGGCAGAGATATTCCGCATCCCAGCTTGTAACATGATGTTTTTTTCTGGCTTCGTGTTCTTCAAGGCAGAAAGCTCGGTTGCCAAGCTGGACAAGAGGCAGTCCCAAATCATCCACTGCACGGCGCATCACGCTGGCATGACTCCACTTTGTGCCGGAATATTCATTGCGCAGATCCGCATGGGCGTCAAACTGGACAATGCCGAATGTTCCGTATTTTTCTTTCAGGGCTTTCAGTGCGCCAAAGGTAATACTGTGTTCTCCGCCGAGAAGAACAGGAAATTTATCCATCGCAAGCACGTTTTGTGTGGCTTTGTATATGTTTTCCATTACTTCTTCGGCAGGTTTGCCGCAGTCAACAGGCTTATGGGTAAAAATGCCCCTATCTCCCGGACAGCTGTGCCCGTTGAAAAGTTCCAGCTGGTCAGAAGCCTCCAAAATGGCGTCAGGCCCAAGGTGAGTGCCTGCTCCGTAACTGACGCTTGCTTCATAGGGTACGGGAATGACATGGAAAAAACAATTTTCGGCAGCTTTCTGCCCGACTTCGGAGCCTAAAAAGCGTTTTGAATATTCTTGCATAACTGTCCTTTAATGTTGTTGAAACTCTTTGATAAGTTTTTGGCATAAGGCTTGGCAGGCCTCGTCTTCTTCTTTTTGATTGGTGATGATCTGAAGAATTTTTTCCTTATATTCAGGTTTTGCAGCCGCAAATTTACCAACAGCTTCATAACAGGTCAAGCGCAGAGGGGCATGGTCGCAGAAATTGCTGTCGCCTTCCTTGTCATTGATGTAGGAAATAAGGACATTGTCATAGATTTTTGTCAGTCCCTCACTGTGAATAAGGGTTTCGGCAAAAGCCATGGGAATGCCCCAGCCGATATTGCCTGATTCCTCGTTCATGTGCCACATGAAGCGGCGTACGCATATTTGTGCCTGTTCTTTGTTTTTTTCAAACAGCTTGGCTATGCTTATGCCGAGGGCAAAGGCCGCTTTGTCGGCAATGCTTTTTTCCTGCGGAAGACAGGTAAAAAGCGCATTGATGACTTCCATTTCCGGAACGTTTATCAGCTCCGGCGGCAAGTAATTGTTTTCTGTAATTAATTTATCTGAAAACCATTCACGGATCAATTTTTTGTTGGCTCTGAAAGTAGACATGATGTTTTCCTTTTTGTATAATAGGTTATAATAGTAACAATTCCTGATTAGTCAAGGGTTCAATTTTTAAAAAATTTTAATTTTGTGAAAAATTTGCTTGACATTATTTGAAAATCAAGTGAAAAGACTGTGTTGTATTAATTAAATCACAACAAAAAAAATTCCCATATAGAATATGAATCGAGACTATGGAGGTCATAATGAGTACACCTAGTAAAATCTTAGAAGGTGCTGTAAAAACCGAAAACGGTGTAGAACTTAACGGAGTTCTTCTGCAACCTATTACTGAACAATGCAATGGCTGTGACCGTGTTCGTACCTTTGAAGGTCAAGAATTCTGCAGCAGCTACCCAGTTCCTTCTAAGAAGTGGACTCTTGGAAGATGCAACTTTGCAACACACATTAAAGTTGAAGTTGCCGCTAAAGCTAAGGTTAACCCCCTCAAAGCTTCCAAACGTGCTGCAAAAGGTCGTTAATAGACACAACATTTTTCAAAAAGCCCTCGTTCGAGGGCTTTTTTTTTTGAATTTTTATTTTGCTTTCTTTGCTTTTTCCCTGTATATTCAGAAAAAAAGGACGGCATTATGAGAAATACCATACTGAAAGCATTGGAAAATACCCGTGACGAAGTGATTTTTTTGCAGAAAGGCATGACAAGGCTGCCTGCCGTCGGCCCCGGCGAGGGCGGACAGGGCGAGTTTGAAAAAGCCAAATGGATTGAAGATACTGTACGTTCATGGGGTGCTTTGGATATTGAGCATTATGATGCGCCCGATGACAGGGTTCCGCATAAAGTCCGTCCCAATATGGTTATACGCCACAAAGGAAAGACCGATAAAACACTGTGGATAATCGGACATCTTGACGTTGTGCCGCCCGGGAATGAAAGCCTTTGGAAAACGCCGCCTTTTGAAGCCGTTC
>CALUWZ010000082.1 GCA_944324625.1 uncultured Mailhella sp.
TAATGCCCAAATCATCGCCCAAAATTTTGCAGATTCGGCTGGTATCCTGAAAAGAAAGACCTATGGCGCGGCCGACGTCCCGAATAACGGCCTTTGCCTTCATCTTACCGAAGGTGGCAATTTGAGCAACCTTGTCTTTGCCATACTTGTTGGAAACATAATCCACAACCTCAAGACGCCTGTCTTCGCAGAAGTCCACGTCTATATCAGGCATGGAAACACGTTCCACGTTCAAAAAACGTTCAAAAAAGAGGTTATAGGGAATGGGATCAAGGTTGGTAATGCGAAGTGACCACGCCACAAGGGAACCTGCCGCAGAACCGCGGCCGGGTCCTACCGGTATGCCCTTGTTTTTCGCCCAGTTGATAAAATCCTGCACAATAAGAAAATACCCCGGAAAACCCATGCCGCAGATAACGTCAAGCTCCATTTCCAGACGGTCCTTATACATCTGCACATCAAGGCTTTCCCGTTTGGGATGTTTTTCTATACGCTTTTCAAGACCTTCACGGGCAAGCTTCCTGAACTCGGTTTCCAGCGTCATGCCTTCGGGAAGTTCATAAATGGGAAAATGATAAGGCGGCGTTTTCAGCTGAATTTCAAGCCCCTTGCACTCATCGGCAATTTTTAGGGTATTTTCAATGGCGTCGGGATGATCTTTAAATGATGCCGTCATTTCGTCAGGCGTTTTGTAATATAAATCCTTGGCATCGAATTTCCAGCGGTTTTCGTCAAATTCCGTGCGCTGCTGCTGAACGCAAAGCAAAATATCATGGGCTTCCACATCTTCGCTGTTCAGATAGTGGCAGTCATTGGTAGCAACTATGGGCAATTTTGTTTCATGGGCAAGCTCATAGATCCGATTGTTGACCATGCTTTGCTCAGGCAGGGTATTTGACTGCACTTCAAGATAAAATCTGTCGGGATAAATGGCGGCGTATTCCTTTGCTATGGATACGGCATCCTTAAACGTTCCCCCGCCCTTGATAAAGGCATTGTTGCCAAGCAAAGTTCTTGGAATTTCCCCTGCTATGCAGGCAGAAAGCGCAATAATGCCGTCACTGTATTTTTTCAAAAGCCCCTTATCCACACGCGGTTTGTAATAATAACCGTCCAAAAAACTGCGGCTGACAAGTTCAATTAAATTTTGATACCCTTCTTTATTCTTTGCAAGCAAAATAAGATGATGGCGGGTTTTGGCAAGCTCGCTCACCGTATCTTTGTGATCACGGGCAACATATACCTCACAGCCGAGAATGGGAGTAATGCCATGGTCTTTGCAGGACATATAAAAATAGGCTGCCCCGTGCATATTGCCGTGATCGGTAATGGCGGCGGCAGGCATGCCCAGACTTGCGGCTTTTTTGGTTAAATCGCCTATGCGAATGGCTCCGTCAAGCAAACTGTATTCGGTATGACAATGCAGATGAACGAATGACATAAAAACTCCTTGCGCATTTTTAGCCTGATTTCATATTTTTTTCAAGAGCAATAATACTTGACATTAAACGAAGTTTTTGAAACTATTTTACGCAATTATTATTTTTTGGTGATTTATGAATATTTTTTCCGAAATTATGGCGGCAAAATCTGCGACCATGCTGCTTATGTTTGCAATATGTTTTGTGTTTATTTTTTTCCTGCGTTTTTTATACGGCCCGAAAGGAATTTTGCGCAAAAACCTCTGGAAAAACATTGATGACGGACAACATGCCAAGAACGGACAAAACAATGAAAAAAACTGATGCCGAAACAGTCACGTTTTCTTATCACGAACAGAAATTTATCGAATATGCAGACAGTTTTATCGGACATGCCCAAGAACCGTGCCTTATCTTAAAAAAAGAACATACATTTCGGGTTGTTGAAAATACAAAAAAAATACTGTCTTCCCTTTTTCTTGCGCCGCAGGACAGATACTGTGCCGAGCTTACTGCCCTGTACCACGATATCGGCCGCTTTACCCAGTATGAAACATACAAAACTTTTTTGGATAAAAAAAGCGAAAACCATGCCCATCTGGCAGTAAGAATTTTAAAAAAATATGAACCGTTTTTACGGGAACCGAAACATATTCAGGAAAAAGTGCTTGCCGCAGTCATGCTGCACAATGCCCTGCAGCTGCCCGCAAAACTTCCTGAAAAATTCCGTCTGCTCTGCGAAATTATCAGAGATGCGGACAAACTGGACATTATGTATGTCATGGCGATGAATTTTACCCAAAGCCTGCCCGAAAAAGACAGTGTCATACTGCACGTAAAAGATGACCCTTACGCTTTTTCAAAGCATATTCTTGCCCTTGCCCTGCAAGGCCGTGTCATAAAATATACTGACCTTGTATATGTCAATGATTTTAAAATTCTTTTGTGCGCATGGATTTTTTCATTATATTTGCCCAAAAGCAAAGAACTTTTAAAAGAGCAGGGTTTTATTAACATTATTTTGGATTCTCTGCCAAACCATGCCGATATTGCGGTATTTAAAGAAATGATTTTAAAAGAACTTAATTACGGTTCTTGTACAGAGTGCAGATAATAACGCCGCCGAGAACCAGTGTTCCGCCCAGTATCTGGATAAAGCTGATTTGTTCGTGAATAATCACCACGGCAAAAAAGGAACCGAATACAGGCACAAGATAGTAAATTATGCCCGAACGCACCGCGCCGATCAGCTCAATGGCTTTGTTCCAGCAGATAAAAGCCAAAAAAGAAGCGCAGACGCCGATGTAAAAAAATGCGCCCAAGTGGTTGTAATCATGCATAACGGGAAGTTTTTGACTGAAAACAAGACACACCAAAAACGCTGTTATGAAAGCAATGATAAAGGTTGATTCCAAAAAAACACAAAGGTGAATTTTTTCTTTAAACAAGCGCATGCTGACAGAATACAGAGCAAAAAACAGCGAACAGCCCAAAGTCCAAAAATGGCCGACGGTAAAACTGAAATTGCGGAATGTATCCAAATTGCCCTTGGTAACAAGAACGCATACGCCGATAAGAGCCAAGGCTGATCCCAAAATCCAAACCATATTGATTTTGTTATGAAACAGCGCCCACGCAAGAAACATCATAATCAGAGGCGATGTGGTCATTAATATGGTCATATCAACGGCAGGAGCCGTATGCGGCGCATTATAAAACAGGAAATTGCTGATAAAACAGCCCAAAATCCCATAAAAAAGCATAAGCTTCCACTCTTTTTTCAGGGACGGCCAATCGTTTTTAAAATGTTTTGCAGCAAACGGAAACGTGAACACTGAGGCGAGAAGCCAGCGCCAATAACTCATTTCAAGACCCGAATATTCTCCTGCCAAAATTTTCGCGGCTATAAAATTTCCGGCCCAAATAACAGTTGACAGCAGCGCCAAAATATTGCCCAAAAGAAATTTTTTCTGTGATAAATCAAGCATGGTCCAAGTCCTGAAAATTTTCTGCAAACTTTACGCTTTTTCAAATAAATTGCAATATGAATAAAATCGTTCTTGACGAAAATTTTATATTTATGCATGTTAACCCCAACGAAAAAACAGGATTTGCTATGAGAGTTTTAGCCCTCGGGGATATTTGCGGCAGCATAGGAAGACAGGCCGTCAAAGAAAGAATCCCCTATCTCAAAGAACGGCTTGGCATTGATTTTATTATTGCCAACGGAGAAAACAGCGCAGGCGGCGTGGGGATCACCACATCCACAATCAATGAAATATTAAATGCAAAAATCGACTGCATTACAGGCGGCAACCACAGCTGGAAAAACCGCGAAGCATACGATAAATTCGACACGGAAGAACGCGTGCTCAGACCGCAGAATTATCCTGCCCCCGCCCCCGGTCGCGGAGCCAATATTTATATTCTGCCAGACGGCAGAAAAATTGCCGTGCTCAATATTCAGGGTACGACTTTTATGGACGCCCTGCCCTGTCCTTTTCAGGCTGCCTATGATTTTGTCAACTCCCTTGACGATGACGTAATTTTTCGTTTTGTTGACTTTCATGCCGAAGCCACAAGCGAAAAAAAGGCCATGGGCTTTGCGCTTGACGGCAAAGTAAGCGCAGTTTTCGGCACGCATACCCATGTACAGACAGCCGATGCCCAAATTCTGCCGAACGGAACAGCCTATATGACAGACCTTGGCATGTGCGGCGTGGAACAGTCCTGTCTCGGAATGAGTTTTGAATCCGTGCTGCAGCGCTTTATCACCAAACGGCCCGCAAGCTTTAAGCGCGCCGTGGGGCAAGGTGCGCTGAACGGCCTGCTTATGGACTTGGACGACACAACCGGCAAAGCCCTTTCCGTCAGCCTGTTCAGGGAAAATGCTCCAAGAACAAAGGCCACTGTCATTGATTTGGAAACAGATACGGCACAGCCGCAGGAATATAACGCAGAAAATGATGCAGATCGGAAATAACATGCCTTCCATTCACATTATTGCCACGGGCGGCACCATTGCCGCACAAAAAAACGCCGACAGCATGGCAGAATTCGGAAAAGTTTCTTCCGACAGTCTTCTTGAAGGATTAGCAATTCCGCATGACTGTGAACTTGTCATTCACGACATTTCTGCAATTGACAGCTCTCTGATGACTTTTGAAATTCTGCTAAAAATCACCCATTGCATTCATAGTATTTTTATGGATAAAAACGTGCTCGGAATCATTGTTGCCCACGGCACGGATACAATGGAAGAAAGTGCCTATTTTTTGAGCTTATGCTATCCAAAAAATGAAAAAAGGCCTGTTATTGTAACAGGTTCCCAAAGAACAGGCAGCGAAGTCGGCTCCGATGCCAAATCCAATCTGCAGCATGCATTATGGGCGGCAGCCTCTGAAGCCTGCCGCGGTCTCGGAACTGCGGTTTTGTTTAATCAGGCGCTGTACATGCCAAAATACGTACATAAAAACCATACCCATTTCCTGCATGCATTCACTGCCCAATATTACGGCATGCTCGGCACTGTGGATGAAGGCAATGTTTATATTGCACAGGAACCAAGGATTCAGGAAAACTTCCTGCCATCTCTGCCTTTCCCAAAAACAGACATTTACAAAGCAAGCTTAAACTGCACGGGCGACGTATTGGATTTCTATGCAAAAAATCATTACCAAGCCGTAATCATTGAAGCATTCGGACGCGGCAATGTTACGGAAGAACTTGCCTCTAACATAAAAAAACTTATTGATTCAGGATGTTATGTTATAATTACTTCTGACTGTGCAAACGGCAGCGTAAAAGCTTTATATGATTTTTGCGGAGGCCTCGGAAAGCTTATCGAATACGGAGCCATACCTGCCTTTGATTATTCTGCCAAAAAAGCCCGCATAAAAATGGCCGTACTTCTCGCGGCAGGAATTGCCGAAAAAGAACAAATCCTTTCTGCCTTCAAAAAATAATTTTCATCCCATCATTGCCTGCGGCAGTACGGTTATTATAACCGAACTGTTTATTGATATTTTTATCCTGTTTAATCAATACCATAACCGAAAACATACTCAATCATTCTGAAAAAAAAACAAACCGCCTGCTGCGGCGGTTTGCTATTTAATATCAGCTGCTGATTTTAACAGTCAGACTTATCACTTGTCTATAAAACCAGTTTTCTTACTTCATCAACGTGGCTGACGGGATGGACAGTTATTTTTTCCAAAAGCTCATCAGGAATATCTTCCAAATCCTTAACGTTCTGCTTTGGAATTATCACATGTTTAAGCCCGCGCGTTACGGCAGCCAGAATCTTTTCCTTAATGCCGCCCACAGGAAGAACTCTGCCCCGCAGGGTAATTTCACCCGTCATGCAGTAATCGGCTTTGACTGACTGATTGAGCAAAGAAGACAAAATCGCCGTAAACAGGGTAACACCTGCTGAAGGACCGTCCTTGGGAGTTGCCCCTTCGGGAACATGAACATGCAGATCATATTTTTCATGGAAGTCTTCTTCAATTTTTAAGACATCGGCATGGCTTCGTATATAGGAAACCGCAGCCTGGCAGCTTTCCTTCATCACATCGCCGAGCTGTCCGGTAATCTGCACCGCACCCTTGCCCTTCATCTTGCTGACTTCCACAAAAAGCACGTCACCGCCTGCCTGCGTCCACGCAAGACCGGTGGCAACACCGGGCAGCAAATGCTTTTCGCGTTCTTCTTCAAGAAAACGGGGAGCACCGAGAAGTTCTTCCACAATCTGCGGGGTAACCATGCAGGACGTAATTTCCTTTTCCGCAACTTTTCTGGCAATTTTACGGCAAACAGCGCCGATTTCCCTTTCAAGATTGCGGAGGCCTGCTTCACGGGTATATTCACGGATAACTTTTTTTATGGAAGTGTCAGAAATTTTAACCTGTTTTTCCGTAAGTCCGTTATCCTTAATTTGCCTTTTCAAAATATGCGTTTTGACAATGGCAAGCTTTTCCAGTTCCGTATAGCCTGAAATGCGGATTATTTCCATTCTGTCGCGCAGAGCATGAGGAATGGACTCCAGATTGTTGGCCGTGCACAAAAAGAGCACTTTTGACAAATCAAATTCCACATTCAGATAATGGTCGCTGAAATGGCTGTTTTGTTCCGGATCAAGAGCTTCCAAAAGTGCTGAACTCGGATCTCCGCGAAAATCATTGCCGAGTTTGTCAATCTCATCAAGCAGAATAACAGGATTCTTGGTGCCTGCACTTTTCATGGCCTGAATAATGCGGCCCGGCATTGCGCCCACATAGGTTCTTCTGTGACCGCGTATTTCCGCTTCGTCACGCATGCCGCCAAGGGAAATTCGCTGAAATTTTCTGTTCATGGCACGGGCAATGGAACGGCCGAGAGAAGTTTTGCCCACCCCCGGAGGGCCTGCAAAGCACAAAATGGTGGCTTTTGCCTCAGGATTTAATTTTCTTACACTCAAAAATTCCAAAATTCTGTCTTTAACTTTGGTTAAACCGTAATGGTCTTCGTTCAGAATTTTTTGAGCTTTGGCAATATCAAGCACATCTTGGGTAGTTTTTTTCCACGGAAGTTCGACCATCCAATCCAAGTATGTGCGGATAACATTTGCTTCCGCTGAATCCATGCCCATATTGGAAAGCCTGTTCAGCTGCTTCAGAGCCTCTTTTTTGGCTTCTTTGGTAAGACCGATTTTTTCCAAATTTTCACGCAGGGTATCCAGTTCTTCGTCCATATTGGCATTTTCGCCAAGTTCAGTGCGAATGGCCTTAATCTGTTCGCGAAGATAATAGGTTTTTTGGGCTTTATCCATGCCTTCACGGGCAATATTCTGAATTTTTGCCTGCAAATCTGCTATTTCCACTTCTTTGAGCAAATGCTTGTTAATCATTTTCAGCCGCTCGACAGGATTCAGACATTCCAGCATGGCCTGAGCCTCGTCGGCTTTCAGACGCATATTGGAGGCAATTAAATCCGCGAGCTTGCCGGGCTCGTCAACCTGTGACAAAATACCCATAATTTCTGCAACGGGCACACCGCGAAGCTGCAG
>CALUWZ010000083.1 GCA_944324625.1 uncultured Mailhella sp.
ACATTCCCTGTGATTATTGCTGCGGCAGCGGTATGCGCACCGAAAAAGCCCAAAATGCCCTTAAAAACCACAGCGCCCTGATTTTGCCCCAAAACTTTGACAGCCCGAGCATAAACAGCCTTATGCTCTGCGCAGAAAACTGCGTATGGCAAAAACAGGACGTAAGCCCGATTTATTTAAAAGAATGTGACGCAATACAAAATCTTCCGCACATTGCCGCACAGCAGGGCAGAAACCCCGAACAAAGCCGTCAGGAACTGGAACGCCTGCTGAAATCCTGATTTTTCTGCCGTGCAGCCAATAAAATTTATACGGATGCCGCCTGCGGTATCCGTTTTTTTTATTTTCCGTGCCAAACAAAAAATAAGCAAAAATAATTTTATCCAGTCCCAAAAACACTTCATGCCATTAAATAAAAAAACGGACATCCGAAAATGTCCGCTCTTTTTTGTTTTTGCTCAGCGTATAAATTTACTGCAGGTCAGAAACTGCCTGACGTTTTTGGTTGGCCAAAATTCTTTGCAGAACAGGGTCTTCTTCTTCGCTCGGCTGGGAAAGCCTGCTGTTCATGCGCATTTCCGCCTCTTCTTCCTGAAGCATTTGTGCGGCAATCTGCGCAGAATTCAAAACCTGTTTCTTCTCTGCGGCCCCTGCATTATTCTGAACACCTGACTGCATGCCTGAAGGTTCGCCGCTCTGCACTTTTGCTTCTGCCTTAATTCTGTTTTCCTGACGGACAGACCTGTCTTCGCCTTTATCAAAAATCTGACGGGCTGAACGGGCAAAAGAGCTGAAACTTACGGTATCTTCCTTGGCTGCATACTCTTCGCTTTCATCGCCGCCTATTTCATCAATAACATTCATTCGGGGGGCACTTGCCGTTGGTATGCGGCTCAGTGCGCTTTTAATGCGCACAGGGTCATTGAGCAGATCATTTCTGCCTTCACGTTCAAACATAACGGCAGTGCCGAAACAGGAGAAAAACTTGCTGCCGTCAGGATGAAACGCCACATTTTCGTTATAGCCGATAATGCCCTGCGCGCCTTTTTTGACGGCCATGGCCGCCATGCCGAAAAAGGCTTCTTCGGAATCAAAGCCGCGGCAGCACACAAGGCCGAGCACTTTGGCAATGGGACGGTTTTCGATCTGCTGTGTGGTCACTACGGGAAAACGGCCCATATTGAACAATTCCTTGGCTTCTTTTATGCTTTGAGCCTGAGATATTTCTTTTTTGGTCTTTTTGTCATTACCGCCTAAGAGCATAAACATAAAAAGCCTCCGCAAAAACAAAAATTTATACGCTTTCCACAATATTAGCAAACTGCATGCCAAGTCATTTATTTCAATAGGATAGCAGTATTTTTTATTTTGTATTCATATCCGGATACGAAATTTTGACAAAGCAGGCAGTTTCATTTTTAACTTGAAATTTTGTAGTAAAATGTTACACTATTTCGTGTAAAAAAATGATACAATTTTATGTTATAAGGACTTTGTGCTTAAAATATTTTGACATTTCATAAAATTATTCTTGTCAGATACGCATAAACCCTTTATATTGACTGTGTCTTATTCTATGCAATATTAAATTGTTTAATATGCATATTTTTGCCAATAAACTATTATTTTTTATGGAGGAAACATGGCAGCAAAAATGAAAACTATGGACGGCAATACCGCTGCCGCCCACGTTGCCTATGCCCTTAGCGATGCAGCCGCAATCTATCCCATTACCCCCTCTTCCGTAATGGGCGAACTCATGGATGAATGGGCTGCTCAAGGTAAAAAAAACGTACTCGGCCAAGTCGTCAATGTCCGTGAAATGCAGTCCGAAGCAGGTGCGGCAGGCACTGTTCACGGCAGCCTCTCCGCAGGTGCTTTGACCTCTACCTTCACGGCTTCCCAAGGCCTTCTTTTGATGATCCCCAACATGTACAAAATCGCCGGCGAACTTCTTCCCGGTGTATTCCACGTTGCAGCCCGTGCAATTGCAAGCCACGCTCTTTCCATTTTCGGCGATCACCAAGACGTAATGGCTGCCCGCCAAACCGGTTTTGCAATGCTCTGCTCCAACAACCCTCAGGAAGCTATGGACCTTGCTTTGGTTGCCCACCTTGCCGCCATTGACTCTTCCGTTCCTTTCTGTCATTTCTTTGACGGTTTCCGTACCTCCCACGAAATCCGCAAAATCGAAGTTATCGACTACGAAAACATCAAAAAAGTCGTAAACTGGGACAACGTTCAGGCTTTCCGCGACCGCTCCATGAATCCTGAAGCTCCCCATCAGCGCGGCACAGCCCAAAACCCCGATACCTATTTCCAAAACAGAGAAACCTGCAATCCCTTCTATGACCAAGTTCCAAGCATTGTCGTCAATGCCATGGAAAGAGTGGAATCCATTACCGGACGCAAATACAAACCCTTCGACTACTACGGAGACCCCGAAGCTGACCGCGTAATCATCGCCATGGGTTCTGCCTGCGACGTAATCGAAGAAGTTGTTGATTACCTCAACGACCGCGGACAAAGAGTAGGTCTTGTGAAAGTCCGTCTGTACCGTCCTTTCAGCGTTGATCACCTCTTCCAAGTTCTTCCCGCCACCGTGCAGACCGTTACCGTTCTTGACCGCTCCAAAGAACCCGGCGCTCTCGGCGAAGCCCTTTATCAGGACATCTGTTCCGCTTTTGTGGAAAAAGGCGAAGCTATCCGCGTATTCCCCAAAATCCTTGCAGGACGTTTCGGTCTCGGTTCCAAAGACTTCACCCCTGCCATGGTTAAAGCTGTTTTTGACAACATGCTTGCAAGCGGTCCGAAAAATCACTTCACCGTCGGCATTAAAGACGACGTAACCTTCCTTTCTCTCGAAGTCGGCAAAGAAATCGACACCGTTGCAGAAGGCACCGTACAGTGCAAATTCTTCGGCCTCGGCTCTGACGGTACTGTCGGCGCAAACAAACAGGCTATCAAAATCATCGGCGACAACACCGATATGTTTGCCCAAGCCTACTTTGCTTACGACTCCAAAAAATCAGGCGGCTTCACCGTATCCCACCTGCGTTTCGGCAAGCAGCCCATCCGCTCTTCTTACCTCATTACCCAAGCTGACTTCATTGCCTGCCATAAATCCGCTTACGTTCATCTTTATGACGTTCTTGAAGGCATCAAAGACGGCGGCACCTTCCTTTTGAACTCCGCTTGGAATACCGTGGAAGAACTCGACAAAGAACTCCCCGGCCAGATGAAACGCGTTATCGCCCAAAAGAAACTCAAATTCTACAACGTTGACGCTGTTAAAGTTGCTCAGGAAGTAGGTCTCGGCGGCCGTATCAACATGGTAACCCAAACCGCTTACTTCAAGCTTGCCAATGTTCTTCCTTTTGAAGAAGCCATTAACCTTCTTAAGGAATCCATCCGCAAAACCTACGGCAAGAAAGGCGAAAAAGTCGTTAACATGAACATTGCGGCTGTTGACAAAGCAATTGACGCTCTTGTCGAAATCAACTACCCCGAATCTTGGGCAACTGCTGAAGACACCCCAAGCATTTACAACGACCAAGATCCCTATATCCGCGATGTTGTCCGTCCTATTCTTTCCCAGCAAGGCGACAAACTCCCTGTTTCCGCATTCAGCCCTGACGGCGTAGTGCCTCTCGGCACCACTTCCTGCGAAAAACGCGGTGTTGCCATTAACATTCCTCAGTGGATTGCCGCAAACTGCATCCAGTGCAACCAATGCTCCCTCGTTTGCCCCCACGCTTCCATCCGTCCTGTTCTTGCTTCAGAAGAAGAACTTGAAGGCGCACCGGCAAGCTTTGAAACCATCAAAGCTGTGGGCAAAGGTCTTGAAGGCCTCAAATTCCGCATGCAGGTTTATGCTATGGACTGCCAAGGCTGCGGCTCCTGCGCAAACGTATGCCCTGCAAAGGAAAAAGCTTTGGTTATGAAACCGCTTCCTGAACTTCAGGAAACTGAAAACGCAAACCTTGCTTTTGCCGAAGCCAACGTTGAACTCAAAACCGACGTTATGGACCGTTTCAGCCTCAAAGGTTCTCAGTTCCAACAGCCTCTCATTGAGTTCTCCGGCGCCTGCGCAGGCTGCGGCGAAACTCCTTATGTAAAACTCCTCACCCAGCTCTTCGGCGAACGCATGGTTATTGCCAACGCAACGGGCTGCAGCTCCATTTGGGGTGCTTCCTCTCCGGTAAACCCATACACCACCAACAAAGACGGTCACGGTCCTGTATGGGGCAACTCCCTCTTTGAAGACGCCGCAGAATACGGCCTCGGCATGCACGACGCATACGTTGCCCGCGTAAACAAATTGGTTGCCCTCTGCGAACAGGCTCTCAAAGAAGACATTTCCGCAGAACTCAAAGAAGCTATCCAAAACTGGCTTGACAACAGAAACGACGGCGTAAAATCCAAAGAATGCGGCGAAGCCGTTATGGATGCCCTTTATGCCGAAGGCTCCTGCTCCGAAGGCTGCGGCTGCGTTCTCCATGAAATCGGCCACATGAGCGACCTCTTCACCAAGAAATCCTTCTGGATCTTCGGCGGTGACGGCTGGGGCTATGATATCGGCTTCGGCGGCGTTGACCACGTTCTTGCTTCCGGCGCAGACATCAATATCCTTATCATGGATACCGAAGTTTACTCCAACACAGGCGGTCAGGCTTCCAAGGCAACTCCTCTCGGCTCCATTGCCCAATTTGCTGCCAGCGGCAAACCCGTACGCAAAAAAGACATCGGCCGCATGATGATGAGCTACGGCTATGTTTACGTTGCTTACGTAAGCATGGGTGCAGATATGAACCAAGTTCTCAAAGCCTTCAAAGAAGCTGAAGCATACAAAGGACCTTCCCTTATCGTTGCCTATGCTCCCTGCATCAACCAAGGCATCCGCAAAGGCATGGGCAAGAGCATGGAAGAAGCCAAACTCGCCGTTAAATCCGGTTACTGGCCTCTTTACCGCTTCAACCCCGAACTTGAACAGCCCTTCACCTTGGACAGCAAGGAACCTGACGGTACCATGGAAGAATTCATGCTCGGCGAAAACCGCTTTGCCCAGCTTGAAGCCGCAAAACCCGAACTTGCAAAACAATACCGTACAACCCTTATCGAACAATACAATAACCGCTATGCCGAACTCAAAAAACTGGCCGGCAAAGAATAATTATTGTATCGTTTGCTGAACAAAATATAAAAGCCTGACTTCGGTCAGGCTTTTTTATTTTTTAAATTTTTTATTCGCTTCATCTGCATGAAACATAAACCCCATTTTTTATAAAAATTTCAAAACTGCCATTAACCGAAAAAACAACAAACCGATATATATGGTATATTCTGTTTTCAGGAGCTTGGCATGCAGATTGTTTCACATAATTCCGAACAGCAAAAAAGCACAGGCGTTCTTTTCACCGCAGCACAATTAAAATCCTCACAACTTATTGCAAACTCACAAAAAAGCACAGCCATACAGCGACAGCTTGCAGTTTTGGAACAGGGAATACAGGAAGCCATGAGCCTTCCCCCTGACGCATCAATTTCTGACCGAATTGAAATTGGAAAAAAAGCAGCTCAAAAAATGCAGCAGGAAGGCCAAAGAGCCGTACACGAAAACGCAGAAGAATACTTGGATAAGATAAAAGAATACATAGAAGAACAAGCAAAAGAAGCCCAAAACCAAAACAGCGAAAACAAAAATACAGAAAAAGATCAAAATACCATACAAGAAAACGGCACAGAACAGGCTGCAGACAGCAAAACAGAAACTTCGGCAGAGCCTGTTCAGCCCCAAACTGACACAGCTAAAAAAACTGAAGAAAACAGTACGCAAACAAAATCAGCAAAATTTACAAAGCAAATAGATATAGTTGTATAACTGCAGCATTGCATTTCAAAAATTTTTGCAGGTTAATGAAACTCTCAGACACTGTTTATTAAACATGCCGGCATGCAAAAATTTATGCAGACCTAAAATAATGGCAGGCAAAGAATGCTTACTGCATGATTTGCTGCGCAAGATATAACAGCCTGACTTCGGTCAGGCTGTTTTGCTGAAAAAACATACCGGCACCAAAAACTACTTTATTCTATGCATTTCCCCCCATCTGCGCATTTCTTCCATGATAGGGTACAATGATCTTCCTTTTTCGGACAATGCGTACTCAACCCTCGGAGGAATTGCGGATATTCCGTGCGCACAACTCCGTCTTGCTCCAATTCTTTCAGCTGCATGCTCAGTGTTTTAAAAGAACCTGTTATTTTTAAAATAACCCAAGCCGAAGAGTAAAAAAACTTTGCCGTGCGTTTGCCCAAAATCCGGCAAACCCGGCAAAAACAAATAAATTATTTCCAGAAACGCTTTATGGCCTCATGCACGTCTTCCAAAATAAGATAAAAAGACGGAACAATGATAAGCGTAATAAACGTCGCAAAAAGCACGCCGAAGCCAAGGGAAATTGCCATGGGCACCATCATGACCGCATCGCGTGAGGTTTCAAACATCATGGGCACAAGTCCCACAAAAGTGGTAAGCGTTGTCAGCAAAATAGGCCTGAAACGCTGAATGGCAGCCTGTCTTATGGCTGTAAAACAGTTCTCGCCCGAGCGGCGGCTGATATTGGCAAAATCTATAAGCACCAGCGAGTCATTAACAACAACCCCCGTAAGCGCCACCATGCCGAATATGCTGATAACGCTGAGACTGTGGCCCAAAAGCATATGACCTATAATAGCCCCCACAATGCCGAAAGGAATGGATACCATGATAATGAATGGCTGCGTATAGCTTTTAAACGGAATGGCCAGCAGCGCATAAATTCCGAGCAGAGAAAACAGCAGGCCGTAAACCATGGTATTGGTGCTTTCCTGCATATCCTGCTGACGGCCGCCGAAACGCCAATGCAGCCCCGGATAGCGCGCCATCAGTTCAGGCATGATTTCTGTCTGCACAATCCGCATAATCATGCTGGTTGCAGAACTCGGATTAATGTTTGCCGTAACTTTAATACTTTTGCGTCCGTTGTCATGGGTAATTTTTGCTTCTGCCATGGTATCTTTGATCTGCACGATATCACGGAGCAGAACTTCCTGACCTGACGGGGAACGGAGCATTAAATCTTCAAAATAGGCAAGCTGGGTTTCGTTTTCAGGCAAACGCACCCTGACGGTAATTTCATTGGTCCCCCTTTGCTGACGCAGGGCAATGACGCCTTCATAGGCAGAGCGCACCTGCGATGCCACGTCACGGGAAGTAAAACCGAGCTGTCCCGCAAGAGGAAGAAGTTTCAGGTCGAACTGACGCCTTGTATTGGATATGCCCGAATCAATATCGCCAACTTCGGGATAATCCCGAATCAGCAAAGAAAAATCCGCCGCGGCCTGATTGAGCACATCCGTATCACGGTGGGACAAAAATACGGTCAGCCCCTTTCCTGATCCCGGACCGCC
>CALUWZ010000084.1 GCA_944324625.1 uncultured Mailhella sp.
CCTTGCCGTCGTCCTCAATTTCGATAACAACGGAGTTGCCCTTATGATATGCACGGAGCGTAACGGTACCTACGGCAGGTTTTCCCAAGGCGGCACGGGTTTCGGCATCTTCAATGCCGTGGTCCACGCTGTTTCGGATCAGGTGCATGAGCGGGTCGTTAATGGCCTCGATAATGCTCTTGTCAAGTTCGGTTTCTTCGCCTTCAAAAACCAGATCCACTTCCTTATTCACTTTTCTGGAAAGGTCACGCACCAATCGGGGGAAACGTGAAAAAACGGAAGAAACGGGCAGCATGCGCACTTTCATGAGCGTATCCTGCAGATCATCGGAAACACGGCTCATGGCATAGGTTGTTTCTGACAAATCCTGCGCAACGCTGGCAATGTCAATTTCCGCTGCATTGGACTCCAGATTCTTGGCTATCATGGCATAACGGTTGCGGTTAATGAGCAGCTCGCCGATAAGGTTCATAAGATGGTCAAGCTTTTCATAATCCACACGGATACTGGAAGTTGTTGCTTTTTCATTATGCTTTGCAGGATCAGTTTTGCCTGCATTTTTAACTTCAGCTTTTGAAGGTTCGGCTTTTGGAGCTTCAAGCGGAGCATTTTGTACGGGAGCAGCCGCCTGAGGCCGCTGAACGGAAGCTGAACGCACTGGCTGAACCGGTGACGGTGCGGGCTGAGCATGTTCAGGTTCACTGACAGGCTCTTCCTTTTCCGCAGCTTCTGTCTGCATTTCTTCTGCAGGCTGAACAGGAGCGGTTTCTTCAGCATGTTCTGCCTGTTTGGCTTCTTCCTCCATTTTTGCACCTGCCTCTTCAGAAGGAACGGCAAGTTCAGCCTGCTGCTCTTCTTTCTGTCCGGCAAGTTCGGGATTCTTTTCAATAAGGGCCTGCTCAATGGCACCGTTGGCCATTTCCACAATAATATCGGTTTCCTGTTCAAGAATGGGTACCAAACAGTCAAAGCCGATATCACTGGTTCTGCCTTGGTCAACAATATTTGCGGTTCTGTGGGCATATTCCTTAAGTTCGGAAAAGCCCATAAAGCTTGAGGCATTCTGAATGGCTGTATAGCCGCGGAACAAGGCATCCTGCTGAGCTTTTACGGTCGGATCTTTTTCCAGTTCCTTCAGCGCATACTGGATTACGGCATATTGCTGTTTTACCGTAGACTGGAAAAGAGCAAGGTCATCATCACCGTCCAAAAGACCTGCGCCGATGGTAGTCAGCGGCATATCTTTAATACCGCTTGCTGATACTTCCTGCACTTCAGGCGCACCGGGCACGGCTTGTTCCTGCACAGGCTCTTCTTCAGCTTCTTCCAAAAACATGGAAGGAGGAAGATTGGGTTCATTGCCGGCAACGGCATCCTGCAGCTGGGCAAGAAGTTCCGACGTATCAAAAACTTCAGCATTGCCTGCGGCAGTATTGATGCTTTTAATCAGGGCTTCCATAACATCCACAACCACAAGCAAAAGGTCAATAAGACGCATGGTAATGACAAGTTCACCCTGTCTTGCCCTGTTCAGCAGAGTTTCCGCTTCATGGGTCAGGGCATTAAGGTCATGAAAGCCGATAAGACCGCTGTTTCCTTTGAGATTATGGAAATTTCTGAATAAAGTATTGACAAGCTCGCCCGTATCTTCATGTTCATTGGAAGTTTTTTCCAATTCCATAAGACCTTCATTAAGCATGGATGTATTTTCAAGAGCTTCGTCAATAAAATCTTTTAAATGATCTTCTCCGAACGCGGAAAGCGTAAGAGGAGCTTTTTTGGGCAGGGTCAAAATCCATTCAGAAGGAGGCATGGCACGGCTTTTTTTCTTGCCGGCTGAAGGAGCTGAAACGGGCTGAACCTGATTATCGGCAGCCTGCAGGGCAGCTTCCGGAACAAGCTCAAGGGGTTCAGCCTGCGCAGGAATTTCCTGCACGGTTTCCGGCTGCAAAGGTTCAGCCGCAGAGACCTGCTCAGGCGCACTTTCGGCAGAAATCTCCATAGGCGCGGAGCCTCCGCCGTTCAGCGCTTCTTCCATGCTGGTGAAGCGTTCGCCTGCCAAAATTCTGTCCAATAAATCAACAAGGTGGTCAATGGGGGTATCGCCTTCGCTGTTGGTGCTTTCAAGACTGTCAAGCATGCTGTTGAATGCGTCTGTCGTAGCAAGAATAATGTCCATAATGACAGGGTCAACGGTCATGGTGCCCTTTCTGAGTTCGTCAAGGACATTTTCCGCTCTGTGCGCAAGCTTGTTGATACGATTTAAACCCAAGAAACCTGATGCACCTTTCAAAGAGTGCATGGGACGGAAAATATCGTTCAAAAGAACCAAATTTTCGGGAGATTTTTCAAGCTCAAGAAGATTCGGTTCAATAGTCTCAAGATGCTCTCGAGATTCGATAATAAAATCAGAAACAAGTTCAGGGTCTAAATATTCTTGACTCATACCTACCACCTTACAGGGACAAGTCCCTCTATCCTAATAACATTTTGATATTACGAACCATACGTTCCGGTTGGGCAGGCTTTACCATATAAAGATTGGCACCGAGGCTGATTCCTCTTTGAATATCGTCTTCTCCCCCCTCAGTGGACAAAATGATAATGGGGATATCTTTATAGGTATCTTGCTCACGCACTGCGGCAATAAAAGAAAAACCATCCATTCTGGGCATATTGATGTCAGTGAGAATGAGATTGATTTCAGGCATGGAATACAGTTTTTCCAAACCGTCAATGCCGTTTTCGGCAGTTTCGACTTTCATTCCTTCTGCTTTAAGAATAAATGCTACCAAGTTACGGATTGTTTTGGAGTCATCAACAACCAAAATAGTTTTATTACTCATACAGTACCTACGCTTCTGTAAGATTGTTTTTTATTTCAATCTTCATAGCATGCCGGAATACATTTTGTATACACTATTATACGGCAGAGCGATTAAAATCTTTAGTCTGAAAACAAAATATTTAACGCCCGTTTCACGGCATGCCCGAAAATTCTATTAGCTTTGCTTGCAGTAAATGATCGCACCCGGATGATGTTCGGGCTTAAAGGTTCGGCTGATATTGTGCAGAGATTCGGAATGACCGATAAGCAAATACCCGCCGGGAAGAAGATTATCATAAAATGCATTGATAACATGCTTTTTCATGGCATCGTCAAAATAAATGATAACATTTCGGCAGAACACGATATGAGAACGGTCAACTCTGGCAAGCTGGTCGGAACGGGCAAGGTTGATCTGTCCGAACTGAACAAGCTTCTGCGCTGCAGGAACAATTCTATAATTTTTGCCTTCCTTGATAAAATATTTATCAATAATTTCGGGCGGCGTGGTTCTCAGCGCATATTCGGAATACACGCCTTTTCTGGCAATATTGAGCATGGCAAGGGAAAGATCGTTGGCGGTGATTTTAATATTCCAGTCATTGACTTCACCCTTGAGAAGTTCAAGAATGATAATGGCAATGGTATACGGTTCTTCCCCTGAAGAGCAGCCTGCAGACCAAATATTGATCTTCTTTTCGCCCTTGGCCCTTTGTTCCGCAATAATTTTTGCAAGCACCTTGTCACGGAAAACGTCAAGCTGAATATTGTTTCTGAAAAAGCTGGTTTCATTGGTGGTCATGTTAATAAACAGCTCATTCAGCTCCGCCATCCTGTTTTTATCATAACGCAGATAGTTGTGATATTCGCTGAAACTGTGCAGGCCAAGCTCGCGAAGACGGGTATTCAGTCGGTTTTCCATGAGGTATTTTCTGTTTTCGCCTACAAAAATACCGCACTGATCATAGAGAAAATCACGCAGGGTAATAAATTCTTCATTGGTAATTTTTATTTCATTGGCCGCAGCATCAGCACCTGCCGCACGTCTTGCAAGAGGTGAACGGATCGCATTGACATTATTGGCCAATGCATTGGCATCCTGACCTGAAACGGTGCGGCCCGCAAAAAGAGATTTTATGCCGCTGCCGTCCTTGGGCTGAGCCTGTACCTGCGCACTCGGCTTAAACAGCGGAGAAGGCGCGGGTTTTTGAACAGAACTCTGCACACCGCCCTGAAGACCGGCAAAGCGTGATACCGCCGGCTGCATAATTTTTTTCTCTTTTGCTTCACTTTCTATGTCAGCATTGATTTTTTCCAAAATGGCGATTTTTTCTTCCAAAGTCAGTTTGCTGATATCAAAAGGAATATTCACGGAAGGTTTTTTCAGCGCCCCTGACAAAGGACTTGAAAGAGGTGCTTTCGGAGCTGTTTCTGCAGGCTTCTGCGCAAGGCCTGAAAAACTCGTGCGGACAGGAGCGTCTTTATTTGTCTGGGCAGAAAAAACACCGGGCTTTGCTTCATCATTTTTGACAAAACTTTTAAAGAAAGATCCCCGTTCGGCCGTGCCTGCCGCACCTGCCCCTGCGGACGTTCCTGCCGGCGAACCTGCATTTGCTGCACCAAACGCGCTGCCTGTTCCCAAACTGCTTTGCGCAGAGCTTCCTGTCGGAGCCTTGGTCCCAAACATGGACGTAAAGCTCTTTCTGTTCGGATCATTTAAATTACTCATTACCCACCTCTAACTCGTGTGTAATGGATTCCATAGCAATTTGTGCTGCTTGCTGAATCTCGTTGTCTTCAGAACTTACAAGGCCAAGTAAGGCTTGGAACGCCTGATCGCCGCCAATCAGCGCCAGGGTTTCGATAATCTTCAGTTTTACAAGCTGTTCTGAAGAAGGAATCATTTCAATAATAAGGGAAACCGCACTTTCAATCCTGTACAGCCCCAGAACTTCCAAAGTTCTCATCTTTACCCAGTCATCAGGGTCTGACAAAGCAGAAACAAGAGCAGGAATAAGTTCTTCGTTCATTTGTTCGCTCATGATGCCGATAGTGCTCAGGCGAACGTCTTTATCTTGGTCCTGCATGGCAAAAATAAGCATTTTGTTCTTTGCTTCGGATTCCGGCAAGCCGTAGCCTATGGCCTCAATGGCTGTTTTGCGTACGGACGGATCGCTGTCATCCATGGCCGTTGCCAAATCTTCAAAGAAAAATTCGGCATTAATGTATCCCATGGTATAAACAGCCATTTTGCGGAGATCTGCCCGAGCATGATTTTTGTATGCAGTAATTTTTAAAATAGTATCTTCATCTTCAAGGGCAAGGCATGCTTCAAGGGCGGCATCATGAATATTCTGATCTTCGCTCTCAAGGAAAGAAAGCATGACAGGCGCCGCTTCAACATATTTTTGCTTCACTCCGAGAAAACGAAGCGCCGCGCAGATTACCTGCGGTTCCTGACTGTTTTCAAGGTGATGGACAAAAAACGGAATGTCATGTTCTTCGGAACTTTGAGACAGCAGTTCAATGGCACGGATTTTATTTTCACGGGTCATTTTTTCAAAATGACGCTTAAGTACAAAACGTCCTGCTTTGCCTTCAAGATTTCCGCAGGTTTCAATGGCAATTTTGCGCACCAGTTCATTATCGCTGGAAAGCGCAAGCTCCAGTTCTTCGTTATAGCCGATGTCTTTCAGCGTATCGATAATTTTTTGCAGAAGTTCAATCTGCACATCGGGATCAACCCGTTTGCCGAGTTCCAAAATGGCTTTTGTGGCTGCAGGATTCATACCCGCCGTTGACAGCCCTGAAAGAACAATCATGAGAATTTCTTCATCTTTTTCCTGCAGAGCCTCAATCATATATTCTTGGAAAGAATACAGCTGCTGGGCGCCCAAAAGATTTAAGGCATTGGGCCCCAAAATCTGAATAACGGCTTTCAGGGCTTTTATACGGATAGGGCCTTCCCATTTGGACAGATATTCCAAAAGCCTCGGCACAGACTTTACACTGCCGATATCGCCGAGGGCTTCGATAATAATGGAAACAACAAGGGGAGAAACCGTATCAAGGGCCTGAAGCAATATATCGACGCTCTGCGTATCGCGGATTTTTGCAAGCGCGCCGATGGCCGCATACTGAACCCACTCCTCATCGCTTATGGCCTGCTTGAGCACATCCACGGATTTGGGGTCTTTGATTTCGCCAAGGCTGATGGCCGCCTGATAACGGACATTGACTTCAGGATCATGAAGAAGCGCTTCGCAAAGAGCCTGCACTACGCCCGCATTATGAATAGAACCGAGAATATCTGCAGCGAAAATACGGATGTCGGGGTCTTCGTCATAAACAAGGTCGATCATGGACTGCACGTCGTCTTCGGCGATTTCCCGCAGAATATCCATGGATATATTGCGCACCGTGGCATCTTCACTCCTTAATATGGGAATGATAAGACGGACAGCCTCTTCTCCGCGGATTTTGCGCACGGCAACTTCCACGGCTTCCTGAATCCCCATGCTCGAACTTTCAAAAAGTTTCACCAACAGAGGAAGAGCGGATTTTAAACCTTGATTGGCTGCCTCAAAAGCAGCCTGACGTACAACCAAAGAATCATCGGAAGCAAGCGCTTGCAGAATTTCTTGTTCTGTCATTAACGGTTCATCAACAGGTACGTTTTGATCTTCAGTCATAGTTTACTCCCCTAGTCTTTTTCTATTTGTAAAGAGCTCTCATCAAAGAGTCGGCAATGTCGTCAAGGTCGACAATTTCATGGGCAAGCTTGGCTTCCACCACGGCTCTCGGCATACCGTAAACAACACAGGTGTCTTCGCTTTGGGCAATAATGTAACCGCCCTTGGCACGCAGAACCTTTGTTCCCTCGCAGCCGTCGCTGCCCATGCCTGTCATGGTCAGTCCGACTACTTTGTGAGCCATGACGGATACGGACTCGTTCAAAATATTTGCTGAAGGCTTATATAATTCTGAAGTCGGTTCAAGAGAAATTTTAATATGGGGCATGGCGCCTCTGGTGGTAAGGCTTATATGATGACCGCCGGGGCAAACATAGGCCACGCCTGAAACGAGCGTATCTCCGTCCTGAGCTTCTTTAACTTTAATTTTGCACAGACTGTCCAGACGTTTTGCAAAAGCACCCGTAAAGGCTGCAGGCATGTGCTGGGCAATCAGAATACAGGCAGGAAAATTGGCAGGCAGAGCGGAAAGAACTTTCTGCACAGCCGGCGGCCCGCCTGTGGAAACGCCTATGGCAACGATATCGCGCTTCGGCTTGCCTGTGGGCAGCGGCTCATTGGAAGGCACATACGTTGCCTGACCGGGAGCGGCTTTTATGGACAGGGAACTTAATCTGGATGCGGAAGAGGCGCCTGCCGCAGAAGCAGACAATCCGGCAGTACGGGATGAAAGGGAAGAAAGTCTTCCCGCAGAAGAAACTCCGGCAGAAGATGCCGTTCCCAGTACAGAACCTGTTTTGGCGGCAGGTTTACGCAGCTTGGAAGTCCATAAGCGGCTGACGTTTTTCTTTGCCAGAAATTTGACTTTTTCCGTCAGT
>CALUWZ010000085.1 GCA_944324625.1 uncultured Mailhella sp.
AAGTCCCTGCCCATAATGAAGAATATCTTTCCGTCATTGAAGGCAAAACCGCATGGATTATCCGCTCCGCCTGCGAAGTGGGCGCGATCATGGCAGGCGCGGACGAAGAAAGCCGCGGCAAAGCAAGGGAATTCGGATTAAACCTCGGCATGGCGTTCCAAATCGTGGACGACGCACTGGATTTTTCCCCCGAAGAAATCATAGGCAAGCCCGCAGGCGGCGATCTCAGGGAACGCAAATGCACGCCGCCCGTCTTCATGTATCTTGAAAGCCTGACAGCCTCTGAAAAAGCGGACTTTATCAAAAAATTTGCCGTCCTGCCCGACCCTGTGTTTGAAACAAAACAGGAGAACAAGGCAGAAAACGGTTTCAGTGCCGAAGAACTCGCCGCCGCCGCCCAAAAAATCATCGAAGCAGGCTATCCCCAAAAAACGCGGGAACTTGCCCAAACCTATCTGGACAAAGCCAAAGCCTGCCTTTCCGCTTTTTCGGGTCCCTATAAAACCATGCTGGAAGAAGCAGTCTTTTACGTGCAGAACCGCAGCAAATAAAACAAGTTGCAGTAAAAAACAACAAAAGCCGCAAGGCAAAAACCCAAAAAGGTGAATATATGAAACTTTTGCGTTTGGAAATTCGTGTAAGGGAAAATCAGCAGGACCCCGTAGGTCACAGAGTTGCTGACGAAATCAAGGAAGCCCTCGGCCTTGACGTAAACAATGTGCGCATGGTCAAAGTGCTCACTTTTGACGGCATAAGCGAAGAAGAAGCCAAAATTCTTCTGGAAAAAGCCGTGCTGCATGACCCTGTTCTGCAGACGGCAAGCCTTGAAGCCCAAAACTCCGACGCTGATTTTGTTCTGGAAGTCAACTTCCGTCCCGGCGTTACCGACAATGAAGGCAATACGGCAAGAAACACCGCCGCCATGGTGCTCGGCAAAGACAAGGGCGCTTTCAAAGTCTACACAGCCAAGCAATACCACTTGTGGGGCGACATTTCCAAAGAAGAAGCCGAGCGCATCGGCAAAGACCTGCTTGCCAACGAGCTTATTGAACGCCTGCGCATAAAAACCAAGGAAGAATGGGCAAAAGAACCGGGATTTGAAGCACAGGCCTCCAAAGTGACGGGCAAAGCGCTTGACACCGTAAACATTATCCCCCTTCTTTCCATGAGCGACGCAGAACTTATGGACTACAGCCGCAAAAACACCCTTGCGCTCACCTTGGAAGAAATGCTCATCATCAAAAATTTCTACGCAAAAGAAGAAACCGCCAAGGACAGGGAAAAATTCGGCCTGCCCCAAAACCCCACGGACGCTGAAATCGAAGTGCTTGCCCAAACATGGTCTGAACACTGCAAACACAAGATTTTTGCCGCCGAAATCGACTACACCGATACCGAAACAGGCAAAACAACAACCATTGACAGCCTGTACAAAACCTATATCAAAAATCCCACGGCAACCATCAGAAAACGCCTCGGCGACAAAGACTTCTGCCGTTCCGTATTCAGCGACAACGCAGGCGTCATGGCGTTCAGCGACGACTACGACGTATGCATAAAAGTGGAAACCCACAACAGCCCCTCCGCCCTTGACCCCTACGGCGGCGCGCTTACGGGCATTGTAGGCGTAAACCGTGACCCCATGGGCACGGGCATGGGTGCGGAACTTGTCTGCAATACGGACGTATTCTGCTTTGCCTCCCCGTTCCATGACGACAAAATGCCCTCCCGTCTGCTCCACCCCCGCCGCGTCATGGAAGGCGTGCGCAAAGGCGTTGAGGACGGCGGCAACAAATCAGGCGTGCCCACGGTAAACGGCGCCATTGTCTTTGACGAACGCTATCTCGGAAAACCCCTTGTTTACTGCGGTACAGTAGGCCTTATGCCCCGCACCGTCAACGGCATGCCGGGCTATGAAAAATGCCCTGCCGCAGGCGACGCCATTGTCATGACGGGCGGCCGCATCGGCAAAGACGGCATTCACGGCGCAACCTTCTCCTCCGAAGAACTGCACGAAGAAAGCCCCGCAACCGCGGTACAGATCGGCGACCCCATTACCCAAAGAAAAATGTACGACTTCATCATGCGTGCCCGTGACCTCGGCTTGTACCATGCCATTACCGACAACGGCGCAGGCGGTCTTTCCTCTTCCGTCGGCGAAATGAGCGAAGCAACAGGCGGCTGCCGTCTTGACCTTTCCAAGGCCCCCCTCAAATATGACGGCCTCCAGCCTTGGGAAATCCTGCTTTCCGAAGCGCAGGAACGCATGACTCTGGCTGTTCCTCAGAACAAGCTTGCAGAATTTATGGAACTTGCCAAACACATGGACGTGGAAGCCACCTGCCTCGGCGAATTTACCGACAGCGGATATTTCCAAGTCTTTTACGGTGAAAAGCCCGTGGCAAGCCTGCCCATGGAATTCATGCACCACGGCCTGCCGCAGATGAAGCTCAAAGCCGTATGGAAAAAAGAACAGGCCGAAATGCAGAATCAGGTTGCCATGCCCGACCCTGCAGACAAAGCGGAATTTCTGCTCAAAATGCTCGGCCGTCTCAATATCTGCAGCAAAGAAAACATTGTCCGCCAATATGACCATGAAGTGCGCGGCGGCAGCGTTGTAAAACCCTTTGTGGGCAAAAATCAGGACGCCCCCGCAGACGCAGGCGTGCTGCGCCCCGTGCTTGAAGATGAGGCAGGCATTGTCATTTCCAACGGCATCTGCCCCAAATTCAGCGATTACGACACCTATCACATGATGGCCAACGCCCTTGACGAAGCAGTGCGCAATGCCGTTGCCGTCGGCGGCGACATTGACCACATGGCAGGCTGCGACAACTTCTGCTGGTGCGACCCCATTCAGTCCGAAAAAACACCCGACGGCGAATACAAGCTTGCCCAGCTCGTGCGCGCCTGCGAAGCCCTCGGCAAATACTGCCTCGATTACGGCGTGCCGTGCATTTCAGGCAAGGACTCCATGAAAAACGACTATATCGGCGACGGCAAAAAAATCTCCATTCCGCCCACCGTGCTTTTCAGCGTTCTTGCAAAAATCCATGACGTGAACAAAGCCGTTACCAGCGACTTCAAGGCAGAAGGCAATAAAATTTATCTTCTCGGCATGACCAAAAACGAAATGGCAGGCAGCGAAGCCTTTGACGAACTCGGCATTAAAGGCGGCCGCGTTCCTCAGGTTGATTCCGCCTCCGCCCTTGCCCGCTACCGTGCATACCACAAAGCAGTGCAGGCAGGACTTGTCAAAGCCTGCCACGACCTTTCCGACGGCGGCCTTGCCGTGGCTCTTGCGGAAATGTGCATGGGCGGTCATCTCGGAGCAAAAATAGATCTTGCAAAAGTAAACAAAGAACAAAGCATGACGCCCATGGAAACTCTGTACAGCGAAAGCGCAAGCCGCCTGCTGTGCGAAGTTGCTCCCGAAAACTGCGCGGCCTTTGAAAAACTTTTTGAAAACAACTGCACGCAGATCGGCGAAGTATGCCAAAAAGGCATGGACGCCCAAATGCAGGTATATACAGGGGACAGCCTTGCATTCAGCCAAAACATCGCGGCCATGACCAAGGCATTCAAAAAAACATTAAACGCATAGCTGACAGACACAGCTTGGAGGTGTGGTTACAATGACACGTTTTGAAGCGTTAAAGGCAAGAGAAGAACAGCTTTTGTGCAGAACCTACGGCCGTTATCCCGTCAGTGTTTCCCGTGCCAAGGGAAGCAGGCTCTGGGACATTGACGGCAGGGAATATCTCGACCTTTTGGCAGGTATTGCCGTTACTTCCGTAGGCCACTGCAATGACGAAATCGCAGAAGTCATTGCCGAACAGGCAAAAAAGCTTATCCACGTCAGCAATCTTTTCTATCAGGAAGAACAGCTGGAACTTGCAGAAAAACTTTTGGAAACCTGCCACATGGACAAGGTTTTCTTCTGCAACTCAGGTGCGGAAGCCAACGAAGCCGCCATTAAAATCGCCCGACGCTATCAACAACGAGTCAAAAATACCGACCGATACGAAATCATTACCTTCAGCCATGCGTTCCACGGCAGAACCCTTGCCACACTCTCCGCAACGGGTCAGGAAAAATATCTGGACGGCTTTGCGCCGAAAACAGTAGGATTCGTACAGGTTCCGTGGCACGACATCGACGCCTTGGAAAAGGCGATTACCGACAAAACCGCAGGCGTTCTCCTTGAAATCATTCAGGGCGAAGGCGGGGTAAACTGCCTTACTCCCGAATACGTGGAAAAAGTGCAGGAACTTTGCCGCAGAAACGGCGTCCTGTTCATGGTGGACGAAGTGCAGGCAGGTCTTTGCCGCTCAGGCAAATGGTGGGCTTTCCAGCACTACAATGTCACCCCCGATGTGATCACCAACGCCAAAGCCCTTGCCAACGGCCTGCCCCTCGGCTGCATGATGACCACAGACGAAATCGCAAGAGCCTTTGTTCCGGGTTCCCATGCCACAACCTTCGGCGGCGGCGCCCTTGTCACCAAAGTGGGCTCCAAAGTTCTGGAAATCATGAAACGCGACAATCTCGCCGAACGCGCCGACAGACTCGGCAAATACCTTGAACGGAAAGTTATGGCGCTCGGCAGTCCGTGGGTAAAAGAAGTCCGCGGATACGGCCTTTTGCGGGGCATTCAGCTCACCTGCTCCGACGAAAGCGCCAAAAAAGTCTGGACTCGCTTCATTGAGGAAGGCGTTGTTTTGAACCTGACCCAAGGCACGGTGCTGCGCCTTATCCCTGCCCTGACCATTACCGAAGAAGAACTTGACCGCTTTGTCAGCGTGCTTGACAAACTGCTCAAGGAAATTTCAGAATAACTGACCAAAGTACCATATAGTTAATTTTTCAAAGAGGAAATCATGAAAAAACATATCGCAGTCATGCCCGGTGACGGAATCGGTCCCGAAATCGTCGGCCAAGCCCTCCGTGTTCTTGACAAAGTCGCTCAAAAATTCGGCCATGAATTCACCACCGAAGAAGTGCTTATCGGCGGCGTTGCCATTGACGCCAAAGGCACTCCCCTGCCCGAAGAAACCGTAGAAGCCTGCAAAAAGGCCGACGCTGTTCTGCTCGGCGCTGTGGGCGGCCCGAAATGGGATACCATTGACCCTGCAATCCGTCCCGAAAAAGGCCTTCTCGGCATCCGCAAAGCTTTGGGACTTTTTGCCAACCTCCGTCCCGCACGCCTCTTCCCCGAACTTGCGGGCGCCTGCCTTCTGCGCAAGGACATCGTGGACAGAGGCCTTGACGTCATGGTAGTGCGTGAACTTACGGGCGGCATTTATTTCGGAAAGCCCGCAGGCACCGAAATCCGCGGCGGCAAGCGCACCGGCTTCAATACCATGATTTACAATGAAGACGAAATCCGCCGCATTGCCCACATCGCTTTCAAAGCTGCCATGAAACGCAGAAAAAAAGTCTGCTCCGTTGACAAAGCCAACGTGCTTGACGTAAGCCGCGTATGGCGTGAAATCGTCATCGAAGTTTCCAAGGAATACCCCGAAGTCGAACTTTCACACATGTATGTGGACAACGCCGCCATGCAGCTTGTGCGCGATCCGAGCCAGTTTGACGTTATCGTAACAGGCAACCTCTTCGGCGATATTCTTTCCGACGAAGCCGCCGTTATCACAGGCTCCATCGGCATGCTCGCCTCCGCAAGCCTCGGCAGCGACTATGCAGGCCTCTATGAACCGATCCACGGCTCAGCTCCGGACATCGCAGGACAGAAAAAAGCCAACCCGCTGGCTACCATTCTGTCCGTTGCCATGATGCTCCTGCATGAATTCGACCTCAAAGACGAAGCCATGTGCATTGAAAACGCCGTACGCAAAACCCTGCAGGACGGCTTCAGAACAGGCGATATCATGGAAGAGGGCAAAATCCTCTGCAATACCGAAGAAATCACCGACAAAGTCATCGAAAGACTTTAATTCTTCTTTTTATAAAAACACAAAAGCCGTATCGTTTGATACGGCTTTTTTTTACGTCACAATAAAAGAAAAAATATGAGAGAAAACGAATTTGCCCGTTGGCTGAAAAACTCCGTCAGCACCAAAGTTAATTCCGATTACCGCTCCCGCTGCAGACGGGTGGAAAAAGATCTAAAAACAGATCTCGATGCGGAATATGAAAAAGACAACGGAAAATCCCTGTTGGAAATTCTGACGTATACACCGGAATACGAAAACGGCGGCTGCCCGATTTATTTTTCAAAAGACACAAACATTGCCTGCGGGCTGAACAGCCTTAAAAGCGGAGTAAACAGATATTTTCGTTTCTGCCGAAACCAAAAATAACGGTCTTTTCCGCAGCCGCAGCTCCGACTGCCCAAAAGCTGAAAAAAGCATATCCCAAGCCCCTCAAGTGAAAAACAAAAATTGCCGCAATTGCCGCGCACACGCCGCTGTTTCCGATCACCAAAAAGCTGATCGATACCATGGAAAATTGTATGACATATACCGCGTGACCTGAAGTTTTCGGCAAAAAAACATTCATACGCTTTCTCCGCAAAAATACCTCTTGAATTTTTTAATGCCGCAAAAAATTTTCCTTCGGCAGAACAACTGTTCGCGTCTCTCAGCATCTTTCCCCCAAAAAAGAAAATGCACCGATACAGTTTCAAAACAATAAGCGGCATTTTATGCATAAAACCATATTTACAGCCGTAAATAAATCATATCAATTCAATATAACAGGATTTATTTCAATCTGCCTGTCCCGTCTGAAAAACCTGCACAGCCTCCCTCTTTACTTTTTTCAATAAGTGCTTATAATAAATTTTGTGGAAACACCCCCAATGGGGGCGCATTGGCTTCGACGTGGATGAAGAAGCCAAAGCTGCAGGTCGAGGCGCCGCTGGCCTCGTTAAAAGCGGCAACATTGTAATTGCAAACGACGATTACGCTTACGCATACGCTGCTTAATTGCGGTTTATGCACCTTGGGCTCAATTTAGCAGCCCACGTCAATCCGAAAAACGCCTGATATTTCGGTGCGATGTCATTTTATCAGGCTGGCAGAACCTTTTGCCCTGCGGGGGAACTGCAAGATTAAAACGCAAGGCTAACCGTATCGCACCCGTTTGGAGGTCAACAATACGGTGACATCATATCCAAGCTAAACCTGTAGACGCTTTGCGTGGATTGTTCGCGGACGGGGGTTCAACTCCCCCCGCCTCCACCACATAAAGATTTTTTCAAGTCCCAATAAAAATTTTTCCCCATAATATTCAACATATTATGGGGATTTTTTTGTCCTATACTGTCCGATAAAATCCGACCTTGTCCATGTACACAGGTGTCCCCCAAAGTAGACTTAAGCCCTGAACATGGTATAATAGCTGAAAGCGTGTACACCTTTTTTTATGATTTA
>CALUWZ010000086.1 GCA_944324625.1 uncultured Mailhella sp.
AGTATCATGCTGCGCGGTGATGTGGCCAAAAAGAAAAAGACAGAATATATTCCCATGAACGAACAGGCAAAAGCTATTTTGCTTTCTGTGCCGAAAACGACAAGTCCTTACGTCTTTCCGGGCCGTGACGATGATAAGCCAAGGGCTAATATAACCGCTGTATTAAAACGGGTAAAGGAAAAAGCAGGGCTTCCCGAAAGTTTTCGTCCTCTGCATGGCTTGCGTCATTCTTTTGCATCTTGGCTTGCCAACTCGGGACAGGTTTCCATGTATGAACTGCAAAAGCTTTTGACGCATTCAAGCCCGCTTATGACCCAGCGTTACGCTCATTTGCATGATGAGGCATTAAAGCGTGCTTCAAATTTGACGAGTAATCTTTTTACTACAAAAGAAAAGGAATAATTTATGGCAAGAAAAATAAATTGGCTTCAAAATGGTAAAGGAAATGTGGCAGTTTCTTATGTTTTGAGTTATCTTGTATTTTTCGGAATTATTTTAGGAATGACTTACTATTATGCTGATATATTTGGAGAGTATTTTCATTGGCTGTTGGAAAATGATTATATCAATGAAACTCAATGTTCATTATTAAATCAAAGTACGGATCTAGGAATGATAATTATTGTTCCAAATATTGTACAGGTAACATTAACAGCATTTGTACTGTTTATTCTTATTCAAAGGGGAATACTAATACTTTTTTTACCTAAAAAGCAAAAATTGGAAAAAGTTATTTCTTTTGTGTCTGCAATGGATAAGTTAGAAATATTAACTACGAAAGATGCTATTGATTTTATATTAAAGAATAAAATAAAAGTTTATGTTGTTGATGAACCGTTTGATAAAAAGAACTGTATACGTGAAAATTGTTATGCGAAATTTGTTTATTATGCAATGGACAGAACATATTTAAATAGAGGAAAGTTAGAGCAATATATAGGTAAAAATGTTTTATGTTTTGAGTATAATGATTTTATATCTTATGATGATATTTTGAAAAATTATAAAAAGGAAATATTGCAGAAAGCTTTGGAAGAAAATACCAATAAATTTAATCAAAAAATTTATAAAATTTGTAATGATTATAACGAAGAATTTGCCAGATTAAAAGAGGAATATGATAAAAAAGAGAAAGAACTGCTGACAGTTATTGAGTTAAAAAACAAAGCAATTCAAGAAGAGCTGTTATATAAGAATGAGTATAAAAATCAGAAAGTTCAGCTTGAAAAAGAGAAAATTGAATTACAAGCTGTTATTGAGAAATTGCAGTCTGAAAATTCTCCCGAAGAAAAAAGAATAATGGAGCATTCACCGTTTTATTTTGTTCTTTTGCGGACGTATCAAGATTTGAAAAGTAAAAATTCTGTTCAAAAGTATAATATGGTTGAAATAGAAAAGCATTTTTGGAATATGGCAGATAACGTCGAGAAAAAACATCCCAACATAAAAAATGAAATAATGAGTAATTTAACATATAGGCAGCAGGATAAAACGCTGCGGGCAGAATTTCCTGAGAGGATAAAGCAAATAGTAAAAGTGTGTTTTGCAGATATCAGACAAACAGACGGAGGAAGACCTTTGTCAAAATCCCCCGACAATGGGAAGGAATGAAAATTTTTATAATTGTTATCAATATGATAACGTATTGTAATAATTTTGTAAAAATATAGAAAATCTCTGAAAACAAAAGTTTTTGGAGATTTTTTTATTGTCCTCTGTTTCTTTTATGCATTTCTGTCTACGCTAATCCATAACAAACCACTTAAAGGAGTTTTTATGGATAGTACGTGCATTTATAATAATGCAATGGCAGCTGCATTTTTGAACATTAAGCCTTCCACGCTGGCTAAGTGGCGCTGTATGCACAGAGGACCGAGATATTCCAAAATCGGCAAACGGGTTGTTTATGAACTCAAAGATTTAATGGAATATATTGAAAACAATAAAGTCAATACCCTTGAAACCGCAGATATTGTTTCTTTCAGAGGTGGAAAATGAGTTCGGCTTATGAGCAGGTTTTGGAATGCTGCAGACCTTATCTTGTAAATATTTTGCAGGAGCTTTTGCCGGGCGGTAAAGTTGTCGGAAAGGAATATATCTGTGCTTCTTTGCAGGGAGGCGAAGGTAATTCCTGTAAAACCAATATAGAAACAGGCGTAGGCAGTGATTTTGCCACAGGGCAGACTTGGGCAAATATTATTGATTTGGCAGGTAAAGTTTGGGGCTGTTCATTTTATGAATCAGCCAAAGAACTTGCAAGGAAATTCGGAAGGGAAGAAATTTTTGAGTCAGTTTCTGTAAAACAGCATGATGAAGAACTGATACCGATTGTTCCCGTGCCTTTAAATGCTCCGCGGCCCTACAAATCCCACCCGCAGTTCGGCTATTCCCAAAAGCAGTGGCTCTATAAGGATATGCAGAATCAGCTTTTAATGTGTGTTTCCCGTTTTGAAACAGAGAAAGGCAAAATTATTCTTCCGCAGATTTATGCCAAGACCTTGCAGGGCAACCCGAAATGGCACTGGAAAGCACTTTCCAAACAGCGTCCTTTATACGGATTGCCGAAGTTAAAACACAGCAAAAATATTTTATTGGTGGAAGGCGAAAAAACAGCCGATAAAGCGCAGGAGCTTTTGCCGGATTATGCAGTGCTGACATGGAGCGGAGGAAGCGGCGCAGTATCAAAAACAGATTTTTCCCCTGTGTATAATCAAAAAATTGTTGTGTGGCCTGACAATGACGAACCCGGCTTTAAAGCTTGTTTTGAACTTGCCAAGATTTTGCAGGATTATGCTGCAATAACATTTGTTATGCCGCCGGCAGGACTTCCCGATAAATGGGATTTGGCAGATGAACTGCCTGAAAATATGGATGTTCGGAAACTTCTTGCAGGTGCGGTTTCTTTTCAGGAATTTTCTCATGCGGCATTTTTGCGTTATCCTGCTTTGGCTGAAAAGTATGAAGTAACGGAAATGCAGGAAACGGAAGATTTTGACATACGGGAATGGCCTAAATTCAGTTTTGCGGCGTGTCCCGGTTTTTTAGGGGATTTTGTTCACTTGGCAACGGAAAACAGCGAAGCTGATCCAGCGGCCGTATGCATAACCGCTTTGGTTCGTTTTTGCGCTGAAGTGTATGGTTTTGCCCCGCAGAAAGGCCCGCATTTTTATATCAGCGAAAAGCTGCACCCGCCGAAGCTTTTTGCCGTTATCTGCGGAAATTCCAGCAAAGCCCGCAAAGGAACGTCAAAACAGCCGGTACTTAAGCTTTTTGGCAGGGAATATTGCACAAAAGAAGAATTGCAGTTTCTTCCTTTGCCTGCCAAAGAAAGCAGCGGCCCTTTGTCAACGGGTGAAGGGCTTGCCTATCATGTGCGCGATCTTACGGAGCAGGAACGGGAACGGCTTATACAGCAGGGTGAAACCGTTCGGGACAATAAGGATAAACGCCTTATTATTTTGGATGAAGAATTTGCCAGCGGGCTTATGTGCACGAAACGGGAAGGCAATACGCTTTCCATGGGACTTCGTACGTTTTGGGATTCTGATGAATACGAGGCTTTGACCAAAAACAATTCTTTTAAAATAAAGGGTGCGCATATCAATATTGTCAGTCACATCACTATACAGGAGCTTTCGTATTATTTGAACGGCCTGCAGGCATATAACGGATTTGCCAGCCGTTTTTTGTGGATTTGCGCAAGGCGTTCCAAGCTTGTTCCTTTGCCCGGAAGAATGCCTGAAGAAAAAATCAGCAAACTGCAGAAATACTTATGGCAGCTTGTTGCTCTTGCCCAAAAGCGCGGCACTATGGAAATGACCAATGCTTGTCTTTCGCTGTGGAAAGAGGTGTATTACGAGCTTTCCAAAGAGCATGCAGGTCTTGCGGGAAGCGTAATTAATAGAGCAGAAGCCCAAACCCTGCGGCTTGCCCTTGTGTATGCGTTGCTGGACGGAAAAGGGCATATCGACAAAAATCATTTGCAGTCTGCGCTTGCTATGTGGAACTATGCCCAAGAATCCGCGCTGTATATTTTCCGCAATAAAGAAAAAAACGGGCATGAACAGAAAATACTTGAAGCATTGTCCAAAGGGCCGCTGAGTGCCACGGAGCTGAGCAAAATTTTTAATGGTCATTTACCTAAAGAACGCTTACAGCCGATTTTGGAACAGCTTGAAGCCCGCCAAAAAATTTCTGTTGAACGGCAAAAAACCGCAGGCCGTCCCCGCATAATTTTACGGCTTAATTCTCTCTGTGAGAAAAAAGAAAAAAGCTAAAAAAGAGAAAAAAGCGTAAAAACTTCTTTGGCTTTTTTCGCTTAATTCTCTTTTTTCTTTTTCCGCTTTTGTTTTTGCCCAGCAGTTTTTTCAGCAGAAAATGTGCAAAGTTTCGGTTCAAAACTTGAACTGCGTTGGCAGTGAAACAGCAGTTTTATCGGATAATTTTTACCTTGCTCCAAAACTGCTACCCATAAGAGCCAGCCTACCCGTTGTGGGTACACGTCGGCACGTACCACAACAGGCTGGTGAGTGGGCCAAGCCCCCTTCAAACCCCCATTTTATAAAAGGTCAGTATGATAAAAAATAAAACTCCAAATAATATGACAGGCGAAAAAACGTTAAAAACTTCATGGATAAAAATCAGGGTTACTCCGCAGGAAAAACTTTTGCTTGTGCAGAAAGCGGCGTTGCAAGGCATGAGCCTGACAGATTTTATCCGCGTGCGGACATTGAATTACAGACAGCGTCAGCATCCGCTGTCCAAAGAATATTTGTTTCAGCTTGCCCGTATAGGCGCAAATCTCAATCAGCTTGCAAAGTGGGCAAATACGTATAAATCCAAAGCTGAAGCCTTGGAAGTTGTGCTTGCCCTTGCTGATTTTGAAAAGGAACTGCACGCCCTGCATAGACAGGAGGAATAATATGTATATCAAAGTTTTTCCTCACGGCAAAGGAAACGGCAGAAGTCCAACGCAGTATCTTGTGCGTCTTGATTACCTGAACAGAAAAGAAAATCCGCCCGTTGTGCTGCGCGGCAGTGTCGAAGAAACACAAAAGCTTATCGACAGCCTTTCCACAAAATGGAAATTCAGTGCAGGCGTTTTGTCTTGGCATCCGCAGGACAATGTCAGCAAAGAACAGGAAGAAGAGCTTATGGACAGTTTTGAAAGCTTGGCTTTTGCAGGATTGGAGCATGACCGGCGCAATATTTTGTGGGTGCGGCACAGTCACGCCAAGCATCATGAACTGCATTTTGTGATTCCCCGTGCAGAACTTTACGGCGGCAAGGCGTATAATCCTTTTCCGCCCGGTTGGCAGAAATCTTTTGATGTGCTGCGTGATTATTTCAATGTTAAGTATGATTGGGCAAGACCTGACGACCCAAAACGGGCAAGATTGTTTGTACCGGAACAAGCTGATTTACAGCGGGCAAGGCTTATCCGTTACGGAAAGGCGCCATTTAAAAAAGAAGAGCGGGAACAGGCAAAAGAGGCTATTCATACCTATCTTATTCAGCAGATTGAAAACGGCAAAATCACAAACAGGGCAGGCATTATTGCTTGTTTGGAAGAATTGGGCCTGCAGATTAACAGGCAGGGCAAGGATTATTTAACCGTTATTGACCCAACAAGCAAAGAAAAACTCAGGCTTAAAGGAGCTATGTATGCAAAACAGTTTGACATCACTTCGCGAGAAAATCAAAGCCAAAGCCGAACAGGAACAGACCGAAGCGGAAGCAATGCTCAAGACGACCTTTCAAGACTTGCAGGAGAGCTTGAACGCCTTATCCAAAAGCGTTCTGCATACAACAGAAAACGTTATCCGCAGCAATCTTTCACTTTTGGAGAAGTCCATAGAAGAAGACTGTGCGGCAGTCAAAAGCCTGTTGAACAGGCAGTTTCGCAGAGTTCTTTGTTGGAGTTTGGCAATTCTTTTCATAACAAGCTTGGCTCTGGCAGGGATAATAGGGCTGGCATATTTTCAGATGAATATTTTGAAAGCAGAGATACAGGAATTGAAAAGCAAAGCAGAACAGACAGAAGCTCACTACATCAAGGTTTGGAACAGGTTCAAGGGCTTGGAATCCTATCCCTATCAGGGGGAAAATTATCTGCTGACACCGCAGAACTGGCAAATAACTTTATACGGGACAAAGGGAAAGCAGAATGTTTGGAAAATCAGCAAGGATTAGGCGTATGTCAAGATATTTCAAGAAATGTCAAGAAATTTCAAGATACTGCAAATTATTGCAATGTATTTCAACATATTTCAAATTCGCAGACCATTTTGTCAATCAAGGAGAAAGCAGATGACCGAGATAGAACGTGTGCTCAAAGAAACACTGCTTGCCCTGCAAAAGGAAATTTTGCAGACGCAAGCCAATCAGGAGGCAAGACTCAGCGAGCAGGAGGAGAAACTGCAAATCCTGACGGAGCAGACAGCACGGCTTATGGCAGAAAATCGGGATTTACAGTCAGCCTTGACCCAATACGCCGAAATCTTGCAGGAATTAAGTTCTGTATACAAGAGCTTAAATCCCTTGCTCATCTCCTTGCAGGCACTCTTGAAAAGGTAAGAGGACGGGGAAGATAATGTATTCCAAACAGTTAGCATTTAAAGACTTGCACATGAAGCGATACTTTGCTATATTCGCTTCATAAAGTGAAGCGAAAGGAGTTGTTAAATGCCTCAATATATTTGGCAGCATGAAAATTGGACGGCGTTTTCCTATGATGCGGAAGCTGTTTTGCCTGTTCTGTCACGCTTTAGGAAGAAACAGGGCTATTTTTTGCGGCAAATCCATGAGCTTGGCTTTACGGATGAGCTTAACACCTATGCGAAAATTTTGGAAGAAGAAGCCGTGCAGACATCAGCCATTGAAGGCATTGTGCTGGACAGGGAGGGCGTGCGTTCTTCCATTGCCAATTATTTGGGCATTGAGCAGGCGGGACTTCGGGACGCAACACGCGAAACGCATGGGCTTGTTATTGTTTTGCTTGAAGCTGTGCACAATTATTCACAGCCGCTTGATAAACTCTGCTTGTTTCG
>CALUWZ010000087.1 GCA_944324625.1 uncultured Mailhella sp.
TGCAGGCAACGTTTTTTCTTGTAAAAATTCTTTAATCTTTTAACAAGTGCCGCTATTATTTATAAAAAAATACAGCGTTATTATTATGGACAACATACTCACTGTTCGGGAATTGAATTTTAAACTCAATCAGGTGCTTGAAGCCCGTTTTCCGTATCTTTGGATAAAGGGAGAAGTCACCAACTGCACGCGCGCATCTTCGGGACATTTGTATTTTTCCCTGAAAGACGGACAGGATTTGCTCAACTGCGTATGGTTCAAACGCTGCCACCAAGACCTTTCCTTTGATCCCCTCACCGGAGAATGTTTTGAAGACGGCAAAAAACCGAGTCTTGCCCATTCCCTTCGCGACGGCCGGGAAATTATCTGCGCAGGCAAACTTGCCGTTTACGGAGCAAGGGGACAGTATCAGCTTATTGTCGAACATGCCATTGAAAGCGGCACGGGCATGCTGTATGAAGCCTTTGAAAAGCTGAAGCAAAAACTTTCCAAAGAAGGACTTTTTGACGTCACACATAAAAAACCAATTCCCAGAAGCCCGCAAAACATCGCACTCATCACTGCTCCCACGGGAGCTGTCATTCATGATTTTCTGCGTATTGCAGGCACACGGGGCATCAAAAGCCAAATTCTGGTTTTTCCTTCTCTGGTTCAGGGCGACGAAGCCCCTAAACAGCTTATTGATGCCCTTCAAAAAGCACAGAATTACATTTTTCCCAATCAGCAAAAAGCCGACTGCATTGTTTTTATCCGCGGCGGCGGTTCCATTCAGGATTTATGGGCTTTTAATGACGAAGAACTCGCAAGAGCCATTTTTGCCTGCCCCATTCCCGTACTGACCGGCATAGGCCATGAACCTGATTTTTCCATTGCCGATTACGTCAGCGACAAGAGTCTTGCCACGCCAAGCCACGTTGCCCAATTTCTCTGGCAGGACAAACATACGCTTGTCCTGCAGCTGGATGATCTTGAGTATACGCTTAAAAGCGCATTTCTTGCAAAAATAGGACATTTGGAAAAAGATTTGCGTTTTCTTGCAAAAAATCTTGAATTTGTCTCACCCAAAAATAAGCTGAACGAAAAACTCCTGCGCCTGAATCTTCTTGACAGACAGCTGCACAAAGCCGTCAGACAGCGTATCGCTGCAAAGCAAAACAGCATATTTCTTGCCGCAGAAAAAATCAAACACCGCAGGCCGGATTTCCGCCGCCTTGAAAATCAATTGGCACAAACACAAAAATCCATACAAAAACAAGGAATTGAAAATATTTTAAAAAAAGAACGGCACTGCAGGGCCATGCAGAAAAAACTGCACCTTGCCTATACGGATTTTCTGCGTGCGAAAGAAATTTTTCTGCAGGAAAACTTTCTGCGCCTTGAAGGCAACAACCCCCGAAAACCGCTGGAAAAAGGTTATTTATATGCAGAAATATGCAACAAAAACAATAAAGCGGTTAAATCCGTTCAGGATCTGGAACTGAATGACTGCTTGCAGCTGCATGTTTTTGACGGTACAATACAGACCAGAGTAGAACAAATCAGCCGCAGCAATGCAGCCGATCGGAACAACGCATAATACCAAAAAGGATACGCCATGTCAGAACAACGCCCCATTATTGTCAATGCTCCTGCCTCCAAATCCGTTTCCCACCGCATGATTATGGGAGCAAGCTTAGCAAACGGAGAATCTCTGGTGGAAAATGTTTTGGAAAGCCAAGACCTTTACCAAACCATGGAAATTTTGACAAACACAGGGGCAAAATTTGAAAAACTGGACAAAGGCGTTTATAAAGTAACCGGTGCCCTGCCCAAAGGCGGCGAAGACATGCAGCACGCAGTAAGCTGCAATGTGCATGAGTCGGGAACAACCTGCCGCCTGCTTACCGCAATTTTGGCGGGAGGCGAAGGTTTTTTTCATATTCACGGCGCTCCGCGCATGCATGAACGCCCCATCGGCACCCTGACCAACACACTGGAACAGCTCGGTGCAAAATTTTTGTTTGAAAAAGACGGCTATCCCCCGTTTCTTATGAAGGCAAGCGGCCTCAAAGGCGGTGAAGTAACCATCAGCCTCGAAGAATCCAGCCAATATCTGTCAGGCCTTCTTTTGGCAGCGCCTCTCTGCAAGGAACAGCTTACCGTTTACATCGGCGGAAAACACGTTGTGTCATGGCCCTATATCGGCCTTACCCTTGATGCCATGAAAAAATTCGGTGCCAGATTCGACATTGCCGTAAAAGACAAAGAAAACAGCACCGATGACAATATAAAGTGGAAACCCGTCGATTTTCGCAGCATTACGGAAATAATTCCCGGAGAAATCCGTTTCCGCGTGCGTCCTTTTGTCAACAACGGAACCTATAAAAGCGGCAGATACAAAGTCGAAGGGGACTGGTCAGGCGCATCCTATCTGCTGGGAGCAGGCGTTCTCGGCCAAAAACCCGTTCAGGTTCTCGGACTCAGCAAAAACAGCCTGCAGGCAGACAAAGCCCTCTTGGATATTCTTGAAAAAATGGGAGCAAAAATTGAACACGGCGAACAGGGCGAAATCACCGTTTATCCCTCCGAACTCACAGGCATAACCGCGGATATGGCAGACTGCCCCGACATTGTGCCCACCGTGGCTGTTATTGCGGCTTTTGCCAAAGGCGAAACAAAAATTGAAAATATTGCCCACCTCAGAATCAAAGAATGCGACAGACTGCATGCCATGGCTGCAGAGCTTAAAAAAATCGGCATTGAAACCGTGGAATATACGGATTACCTTATTGTCAAAGGCAGACCGGAACTGCAAAACCTTGCGGAACCCGTTGATTTTGCAAGCTACGGCGACCACAGAATTGTCATGAGCTTAAGCATGCTCAACCTGAAAAACATCAAAACCAAATTTGACAATCCCAAGGCCATTACCAAATCTTTCCCTGAATTTTTTGATATCTGGAACACTATATGCGCATCACAATAATCGGACACAAAGGAAAAATGGGACAGACCTTTTTCCAAAAATTTCGGGAAGCAGACCACGAGGTCAGCGGCATTGACCTGCCCTTTGACAATGAAGAACTGTTTCAGGCCGTCAGCGGCGCAGAAAGCATTCTTTTTTGCATTCCCGCAAAAAAAATGGAAGAAATGTGCAAACTTCTGGACGGTCATTTGCCTGAAAACTGCATTTTAATGGACGTAACCAGCGTAAAGATCCTGCCCATTAAAAGCATGGAAAAACATTACAAAGGCCCTGTCATCGGCACGCATCCGCTTTTCGGTCCCCGTTCCCTGCAGTACAAAAAAATCTGCCTGTGCCTTGGTTCCTATTTCAGCGATATGAACGAAGAAAAACAAAAACTCAAAGACATGATTTACAGCCTTTTTTTGCATCCGCAGACGAACACGACAGAGCCATGGCTGCCCTGCAGGGGCTGAATTTTGTCACCAACGTGGCATATTTTGCCATGACTGCCAATATGCCCGAACTCAAACAATATTTAACGCCCTCTTTTCTGCGCCGCCTTGAAGCAGGAAAAGTCACCATATTGGAAGACGGTGATTTGTTTACGGGAATTTTTGAAGCCAATCCCCACAGCCATGACATAGTCCGCCAATACCGTTCTTTCCTGAACGTGGCGGCAGGCGGCGATATGGATGTGCTTGTCAAATTGGCACAAAAATGGTTTGAGCAGTAACTTTACTGTACGCCATAAAAAAAATCAGCTCTTTTAGCTGATTTTTTTTATACACAATCAATCAACACTGTATTCATATTTTTCAAAAATATCCATACAAGCTGCCGCAAGCATGGCCATGGCTCCCGAAAGCACCATGACGGACCGTCTGTCAGCATCCTGAATGTCTGTTCCGAGAAGCCTGCGGTAAAACAGCTTCGGACACTCTTTGACGTTTTCTTCAATAATCAGTTTAATGTATGCCTGAAACTGGTTATCCAAAAATTCAGTAATTTCACCTTGTTCATACCCTGCTTCCTGCAGAAAGTATTTAATTGAACGCACATATTCCAGTACCATATATGCAGGCGCATACCGTGAAAAACCATAGTAAATGGCTGCAAAAACAAAAGCATGCCATTCCCTGAAAAACTGCGCCCTGTCAGAATTTTCAAGAAGTACATCTTTTTGAAATTTAATCAGGGCCTCTTTGCCGCAGTTTTTTTCAAAAATAATAAAACAGACTTCCAATGCCTGCTGCAAAGACAATTGCTGTTTTTTATTCTCTGTCATAACAGCCTTTCAAGATAAAGGTTACTCGCATTTGCCGTCAAGCGTGCAGAATTTCCCCGTAAGCGTGCCGGCGGAAAGCGCCTGCTTGTTCTTTATGGCGTCAATAATATTCAAAACTGCCTTCCTGCATGCCTCAAGCTCAACATATCCCCTTGAAACAAAATGCCTTTCTCCGCTGTCATCCACATAATACAAAGTCGGATACAAAACAATTTCCCCTAAAATATCAAAACCCTTTTCTGTTTCGCTGTAGGCAAGGTCTTCATATTTTTTATCATTCAAAAGAACGGAAATTTCATCGGGATCAGCCTGAAACTGTTCGGCAAAAGCCCGCAGTGTTTCTTTTGAAAAAATATCATCGCCCTGCATGTAAAACCTGTTCTGCAAAAATTCCATGATTTCCAATGCCATATCGGGCTTAATCTGCTTCAGCACATAAAACAAATGACTGCCTTTCCTTGAATCCATGACAATTTCCTCTGCATGATCAGAAGAAAGCATGGCAATATGCCTGTCGGAAATTTTTACCCCGGTAATGGCAAACATTTTTTGGGCAAATTCCTGTATATTGGGTCTTTTTTTCACATATTCTGCAAGATTGACGGGCGGTTCCACCAATGCGCCTGCATACACTTCAAAAGGCAGACCGAATTCTTTTTTTATTTTGGCGATATTTCCTGAAAAACCGAAACACCACGGACAAAACACATCGGAAATATATAAAAAATGAGCCATTTTTTCTCCTTTTCCGGCAAAACGGAATTTTTTGCTTTTATAAACGGCATTAAAATAAAAACTAACCTGAAAAATTGCAAGAAATTTTCTTGACTGTCCATAAAAATTAAGGCAATAAAAAACATCTTTTATTGATAAAAGCAAAAGAGGAATAGTGCAGCAAAACGATTTTTTGGCATTGATTGAAGAGTTGGCTCCCAAAGCTCTTGCCGCTCCTTGGGATAATTCAGGCTTGCAAATTGCAGGGACAAGAAAAGAAATTTCGCATGTTGCCGTTGCCTTGGATCCCTCACCTGAATCGGTCCGAAAGGCCCTTGACATAAGGGCGGACTTTATTTTTACCCATCATCCGATTTTGCTTTCTCCTAAATATCTCAACAACTTAGAAGATAATTACTTTAAAGTCGCCTCACTTTTGCTGAAAAACGACGTTGCCTTATATGCTGCCCATACCACTCTTGACAGCATGCCGATTGCCTTTTGGCTGGCAGACGAATTTCAGGCAGAAAAAAAACACATTCTGGAACCTGCGGGAGTCATCGACGATATTCAATACGGAATAGGCATTGCCGCCGTTTTGCCGAACCCTCTCCCCAAAAAAGATTTTTTGCAGAAACTCTGCAAACTTATTCCGCATACACGGCCCTTTTTCCAAATCGGAACGCTGCCTGAAACAATAAAAACCATTGCCGTCTGCGGCGGCTCAGGCTCTTCCCTTTTAAAGGAAGCGAAAAATTTCGGTGCCGACTGTCTGATTACTGGCGATACCAAATATCACACGGCACTTGACCTGACCCAAGAATGCACAGATTTTGCGATACTGGAAGTCGGTCATCACAGTCTTGAAGAAGAAATGATGAAGCGTTTTTCTGCCCTCCTGCAGAAAAAACTTCCGAACATTCGCGTAAGTTTTATACCTTCCGAAGACCCTTTTATCCAAATCATGGAGTAAATTATGAGCTTATATCTTGAACAGATCAAACAATTGGTAGAACTGCAGCATGTAGACGACAAAATTTTTGTCGTAAAACAAGAACTTGAAGAAGCGCCTTTGCAGGTTGAAGCACTGAGAGAACGTTTCAACGAAGAAGAAGCAAAAATCGCAAAAATCAACGACAAACTCCAGCACATGCGCGAACAGCAAAAACGCCTTGACATGGATCTGGAAGATGAAGCCGCACGCCTCAAAAAAAGCAAATCCAAACTCATGCAGGTAAACAATTCCAAAGAATACCAAGCCATGTCCAGAGAAATGGACAATATGGAACGTTCCACCAAAACCCATGAAGAAGAACGCATTGCCCTCCGTGAAGAAATTGAAATCCAAGAAGAACTTTTAAAAGACGCGGAAGCCGTGCGCGACGAGCTCAAAATTGATCTTGCCACCAAAGAAGCAGGCCTCATCGAACGCGTTAACAGCGCCAACGAAGAACTGGAAAAACTCAACACCATACGCAAAGAAACAGGCAGCGACGTACCGGAACGCATTTTGGAACGCTATGAATTCATCCGCCGCCGTCTTGAACATCCCGTTATCGTGCCTGTAAAAAACAGTGTCTGCACAGGCTGCAACATTGCCATTCCCCCGCAGACTTTTATTGAAATTCAGCGCGGCCAGCAAATTTGGAGCTGCCCCAACTGCCAGCGCCTGATTTATTGGGCTGAACACTTCCAAGACATGCATCAGGAAGAAAAAAAAGCTAAACAGGAAAAACCCATGGTATTTGCCGAAGACCTGAACCTCGGCGAGTCCTTGAATTAATACATTTTTTATACTTTGAGTTGGGCAGACTGTCGCTGCATGCCGCGGCTTTTGCCGTGACATGGGGAGGAAAGTCCGGGCTTCAAAGGGCAGAGCGCCGGGTAACACCCGGAAAGAGTGATCTTTGGCAAGCGCAACAGAAAGCAGACCGCCGGAAACGGTAAGGGTGAAACGGTGGTGTAAGAGACCACCAGTTATTGTGGCAACACAGTAAGCTGGGCAAGCCCCGCTCGAAGCAAGACCAAATAGGAAAACCGATCGGCCCGATCAATGGTTTTCGGGTAGGTT
>CALUWZ010000088.1 GCA_944324625.1 uncultured Mailhella sp.
AGGCAGGCGCGCAGCAAGCAGAGCCTTGATGCGCAGCTCCTGCATTTGCCCAATATCGGCAGGGAAACCGCAAAATCGCTGTGGCAGCATTTCAAAAGCTTGGAAGACATGAAAAAAGCCACGGCTGAGGATTTGATGAAACTGCCGAAAGTCGGCAGAAAAAAAGCTCTGCAGTTATGGGAAAGTCTGCAGAAATTGTAATTTTTGCTGAAGCCTTTTCATGAGTCTTTTGTTTCGCTTCATTTTTCAGGCAGTTTTTTTTGGGGAAAATTTTCGGAAAAATTTGTAATGCATTTAATCGGAACCGCAAAAAAAATAAAAAATTATGCTGTGCGCAGAGGCAAAGCCGAGGCAGTGACGGATAGCTCATGCGCTCCATGCAGGCGGCGGCACGGCAAAATTTTGAATGTTGTGTGTTAATGCGTTCTGCGGGGATAATGCAGTGAGGAGATAACAGGTTTAAAACAAAAACTTCTGCCGGAATTGTTGGGCAGAAGTTTTTATGGCTGATTTTTATGGCCGTTTATTCCTGTTCATTCTGTTCGGGCTGCGGACGCAGGCTTTGCAGAAAATCGGCATTGCCGGTTTCTTTCAGGAAAATTTCCGAACTTTTTTTATGAAAGGCAATGGGCAGAACTTCATCCACATGGCTGACTGTTTTTATTTTCAGGCTTGCGGTGATTTCCTTGGGAATTTCTTCAATGTCTTTTTTGTTGTCCTTTGGAATAATTACGGTTTTTATGTTGGAGCGTTTGGCCGCAAGAAGTTTTTCCCTGAGTCCGCCTATGGCGAGCACACGTCCTCTCAGGGTGATTTCTCCTGTCATGGCTACGCTGTCCTGTACGGCAATGCCGAGCAGAGCAGAGCTTATGGATGTTGCCATGGTAATGCCTGCAGAGGGGCCGTCTTTTGGCGTGGCGCCTTCGGGCACGTGGATATGGATATCAATGTCCTTGTAAAAATCAGGACGCAGGCCCAAAAGATGGGCACGGGAGCGCACATAGCTGAAAGCCGCTTCCGCAGATTCTTTCATCACGGAGCCGAGCTGGCCCGTAATGGCAATTTTGCCCGTTCCCGGCATGACTGCGGTTTCTATGTACAAAATATCGCCGCCCACGTTGTTGTAGGCAAGGCCTGCCACAACGCCAACCTGCGAAGAGTTTTCCTTGTCGCCGAAACGGTATTTCTGCACACCCAAATAGGCATGCAGATCTTTTTTGCTTACGTGATAGGTTTTTTCTTTGCCGCTGTTTTCTTCCACCAGTTTTATGGCTGTCTTGCGGCACAGCGTCGCCACTTGGCGTTCAAGGTTGCGCACGCCCGCTTCGCGGGTGTAGGAGCGGATGATTTCCAGCATGGCTTTGTCGTCCACAGCCAAATTCTTTTCGGAAAGGCCGTGCATTTTTCTTTGTTTGGGCAGGAGGAAATCTTTGGCAATGCTCATTTTTTCCGTTTCCAAGTAGCTGGAAAGTTCGATGATTTCCATTCTGTCGCGAAGAGGCGCGGGAATGTCTGAAAGCGTGTTGGCAGTGGTAATGAAAAATACTTTGGACAAATCATAGTCCAGATCAAGGTAATGGTCGTTGAAACTGTTATTTTGTTCGGGGTCGAGAACTTCCAGCAGGGCGGAGCTCGGGTCGCCTCTGAAATCGGCGGTCATTTTGTCAATTTCGTCGAGGCAGAACAGGGGATTGTTGGATTTTGCCTTTTTGAGCGCCATAAGGATTTTGCCGGGCATGGCTCCTACGTATGTTCTTCTGTGTCCCCGGATTTCCGCTTCGTCGCGCACGCCGCCGAGGGAAATGCGCACAAAGTCGCGGCCCGTTGCTTCGGCCACGCTTTTTGCAAGGGATGTTTTGCCCACACCGGGAGGGCCTACAAAACAGAGAATGGGGCCTTTCAGACCGTCGGTAAGTTTTTGCACCGCCAAATATTCCAAAATGCGTTCTTTTGGCTTTTCAAGGCCGAAATGGGCATTGTCCAGAATTGTTTTGGCTTCTTTGATGTCAATGTGAATGTCTTTGAGTTCGTTCCACGGCAGGTCAAGAACCCAGTCGATATAGTTTCTGGTGACGGAATATTCAGGGGAAGAGGGCGCCATGGGACGCAGTTTCTTGAGTTCGCGCAGGGCACGTTCCTTGGCTTCTTCGGGCATGTTTTTTTCACGGATGCGCAGCTCGAGGTCATCGGCTTCCGCTTGGGGGTCTTCATTGCCCATTTCTTTGTGAATGGCTTTGATTTGTTCCGTGAGGTAATATTCCCGCTGATTTTTTTCCATTTGGTCTTTGACGCGGGTTTTGATTTTCTTTTCCAAATCCGCCACAGCCAGTTCTCCGTTCAGGAGTTCATAGGCTTTTGTCAGGCGTTCGCCCGTGTTCGCCATTTCCAAAACTTCCTGTTTCTGTACAAAATCCAGTTTCAGGTGGGGCATAATGGCATCGGAAAGTTTGCCTGCATGGTGCAGGGCTGTAATGGCGGCAAGGTGTTCCTGCGTGATTTTTCTGTTTATTTTGGAAAATTCTTCAATGGCTTCGTGGACTGCGCGGTACAGAGCTTCCGCTTCCTGCGGGGCTGCGTCCAAGTCTTTGCGCTCATGGGTCATGAGGCAGGGGAACGTGTTGGAGCCGAAAGCGGGAGAAAAGCTTCTTGGGTTTTCTTCATCGGAAAACAGGATTTCTTCTTTGTTTTCCAAGCTCTCCCATGTCGCACGGTAGAGGCCTTCAAAAAGAACTTTGATATTGCCGTCGGGCAGGCGCATGAGCTGCAGAATGCGGCAGACAACCCCTACAGTATACAAATCTTCGGGTTCGGGTTTTTCAATGTCCGCTTCTTTTTGGGTAACCAGAAAAATATGTTTTTTAAAAGAACTAATGGATTCTTCAATGGCACGGATGGAAATTTCCCTGCCTACAAAAAGGGGCACGATGGACCCCGGGAAAATAACCACTTCCCGCAGCGTCATCATGGGCAAAATCCGTTCTGCCGTGTTTTCTAATAAGCTCATACAGTCCTCAAGAACAAGATACCGTATTGAAAACAATACGGTATGCTTGGATTTTGTTGTTTCGGAATTTTATTCCGCTTTGGAAAGGAAAAGCGGGCTTTCTCCGTTTTCAATGACGTTTTTGGTGATAATGCACTGTTTGCCTTTTGCCGTGTCAGGCAGGTCATACATGATGTCGAGCATGACGCTTTCAAGGACGTTGCGCAGGCCTCTGGCCCCTGTTTTGCGCTCAATGGCTTTGTTGGCAACGGCTTTCAGCGCCTCTGTTTCAAAATGCAGTTCCACGCCGTCGATTTCAAACAGTTTCTGGTATTGTTTGGTCAGGGCGTTTTTGGGTTCGGTCAGCACGCGCACAAGGTCGTCCACGTCCAGTTCGTCCACATGGGTGATAACAGGAATACGGCCGATAAATTCAGGAATAAGGCCGAACTGCACCAAATCGGTGGGCACAACCTGATCAAGGAGCTGGGAAAGGTTTTGTTCTTTTTTGTTGTTGATGTGCGCACCGAAGCCCATGCTGTTTCCGCGTATGCGCGATTCCACCATTTTTTCGAGGCCGATAAAGGCACCGCCCACAATAAAAAGAATATTGGATGTATTCAGGCGGATAAATTCCTGCTGGGGATGTTTTCTGCCGCCTTTTGGGGGAATATTGGCTTCTGTGCCTTCAATGATTTTCAAAAGTGCCTGCTGTACGCCTTCGCCGGAAACGTCGCGGGTAATGGACGGGCTGTCGCCTTTGCGGGAAATTTTGTCGATTTCGTCAATATAAATAATGCCGCGGCTTGCCGCGTCAAGGTCAAATTCCGCATTCTGCACGAGCTGTACGAGAATGTTTTCCACGTCTTCGCCGACGTAGCCTGCTTCGGTCAGGGTTGTGGCGTCGGCAATGGCAAAGGGAACGTTGAGAATACGGGCCAAAGTTCTGGCAAGCAGGGTTTTGCCGCTGCCTGAAGGGCCTGCCAAAAGCACGTTGCTTTTTTCCAGTTCCACGTCGCCGAGTTCCTGCTTGAAAAATACGCGCTTGTAGTGGTTGTATACCGCTACGGAAAGGATTTTTTTGGCATTGTCCTGACCGATGACGTATTCGTCAAGCTTGGCTTTGATTTCTTTTGGGGTAAGAAGTTTTATTTCGCCCGTGTCGGGATTCTGCATTTTCTGCCGTTCAATAATGTGATTGCAGGCACTTATGCATTCGTCGCAAATGCAGGCGCTGCCCTGCACTATGAACTGATTGGCGTCGTATTCGCTTTTTCCGCAGAAAGAGCAGTGCATGCCGTCGTTTCTGTTGCTCATAAAAATACCTATATTAAATCGTGTCTTGAAGTAAGAATATTGTCGATAATGCCGTATTTGAGGGCTTCTTCCGCGGTGAGGAAGTTGTCGCGTTCCGTGTCGGCGGTGACTTTTTTAATGCTTTGGCCCGTATTTTCTGCCAAAATGGCATTAAGGTCTTTTTTCATGCGCAGAACTTCTTTTGCATGGATTTCAATGTCCGTTGCCTGACCCTGATAGCCTGCGGAAGGCTGGTGTATCATAATCTGGCTGTGGGGAAGGGCAAAACGCTTGCCTTTTTCGCCGCCTGCAAGCAAAAATGCACCCATGCTTGCGGCTCTGCCCATGCACAGGGTGGTGACGGGGCAGGCAATGAATTTCATGGTGTCGTAAATGGCCATGCCTGCGGTGACGGAACCTCCGGGGCTGTTGATGTAGAGGCTGATTTCCTTTTCAGGGTCTTGGGATTCCAAGAAAAGCAGCTGGGCGCAGATGAGGGAGGCTACTGCGTCGTTGACTTCTGTTCCGAGCAGGATAATGCGGTCTTTAAGCAGACGGGAATATATGTCATAGGCACGTTCGGTGCGGCCTGTGGTTTCAATGACCATGGGTATATTCACGGTAAACTCCTTTGCTTTTTAGGGGCTTTATAACAAGACCCGCAGACAAAAGGGTTTTTGCCTGCGGATTGTAAAAAGGATAAACGGTTAAGGCAAAATTTTGTCACAATTCTTTGTATGCAAAAACTTTGCCGAAAAATGCTGATTATGCTTGTTCGTGTTTGGCCTGTTCAAAAATCAAATCAAGGGCTTTGCCTGCCATGATGCGTTCCTGAATGTCGCTTACCATGCCGGACTGAAGCACGTGGTCACGCACTTTTTCGTATTCCTGACGGGTTTCCATGGCAAGCTGGCGGACATACATATCCACTTCCTGACCGGTAACAACAATGTTTTCGCGGAAAGCAACGGCAAGAAGAAATACATGGGCTTTGGTCTGGCGCTTTGCGATTTCCTGACCGTCTTCTTTAAGGGAAGCAATGGCTTTGAGCATTTCTTCAGGGTCAATGTTTTGCTGGCCGAGGTGGTTTCTTGCTTCCATCATGTAGTTGGAAAGGGCTTTCTGCACCATGCTTTCAGGAAGTTCGTAGTCGTATTTTGCGGTAATGCTGTCAAGAAGTTCCTGCTGGGCTTTGTTTCTTACCTGAGCGGATTTGGAATGTTTTACCTGTGCTTCAATGGTTTTCTTCAGGGTTTCCAAATCGTTGAATCCTACTTTCTTGGCAAATTCTTCGTCAAGTTCGGGAAGGATCTGTTTATGGATTTTGTGCAGTTTGATTTTGATGTCAATGGTTTTGCCGCGCATTTCCGCATTGGCGTAGTCTTCGGGGCAGGTCATGGTGCCGCTGACTTCTTCGCCTGCTTTTGCGGTGCGGACAAGGGCGTCAATTTCTTTGTTGGTGGCGTCTTTGTTGTCGGAAATCTGCATGAGGAAGTTTTTTGCGCCCATGCCGGGTACGGGATTGCCTTCGTAGCTGCCTTCAATGTCAACGAGGAGCACGTCTCCGTCCGTGGGGTATCTGTCTTCGTTCATGTCTTCAAGGGTTGCCATGCTGCGGCGGAGCTGCATGGTGAAGTTTTCGATTTCTTCTGCGCTTACTTCGTCGCTGTCAACTTTTACGCTGTATTCGGAAAAATCTTTGGGAAGGTCGATTTCGGGAAGCACTTCAAAGGTGCAGGTGAACGCAAAATCTTTGCCGCGTTCGAGTTTGTGTTCGTCTTCCTGTTTTTCGAAGTTGATGCGGCTTACCGGACGGATTTTTTGTTCGTCAAGAATATTGTTGAGATTGGTGTTGATGAGGTTTTCGGTAGCGTAGTTGTAAACTTCTTCGCCGAAACGTTTTTCAATAACGCCTGCGGGAACTTTGCCTTTGCGGAAACCGTTCAGGGAAAGGTTTTTGCCGTATTCGCGGAGGGTTGCGTCAATGGTTTTGTTAACTTCGGCGGCTTCTACGGTTACGGAAATTTTGCGCTGTGTTGCAGAGATGTTTTCGATATTGTGGGACATGGTTCTGACTCCTTATATATTGTGCCGGTAAACTGGCACTCTTTGGAGCCTTTGACCGGTCAAAGAATTTAGTGGTACGAGAGAAGAGACTCGAACTCTTAAGGAATATTCCGCTGGATCCTAAGTCCAGTGCGTTTACCAATTCCGCCACTCTCGCCTAGAAAATTGCAAAGGATTAATTAATACATAATCATGAAATTGGCAAGTTCTTTTTGTCAAAAAAAAATTTAATTTTTTGTTAATCTATTGAAAATAAAAATTAAAACAAAAAGTTAGCAGATTATTAAATTCTTGCCAATTCCGTGTTTTGCGATTATCTACTGACGGCGAGGTTTTTTTATGTCTGCTATAATTCAGCGTCAGGATTTAAAGCGTCAGCTTGTTTCGCTGACTGTTCCTATTTTTGTGGAAACACTGCTCATTATGCTGCTCGGTTTCATGGATGTGCTCATGCTCAGCCGTGTTTCCGACGATGCTGTTGCTGCCGTCGGGCTTGCCAACCAGATTTTAATGCTTGTGAATATGGTTTTCATGGTGGGCGTTATGGGGGCAACCGTGGTC
>CALUWZ010000089.1 GCA_944324625.1 uncultured Mailhella sp.
GCTGACGGGCGGAATCAGAAAGGGCGGCGGCTTGTTTTTGGAATTCGCCTGCTTTCTTTTGGAAAGCTTTTACGTCGTTTTCCAGTTTGTCTTTTTCTTTGCCGAATTTGGAATCAAGATATTTTTGTTTGGCATCGTTGAGTTTACTTTTGGCGGCAACTTGCATGAGAGGGGCAATCGCAACGTTGGAAGCGGCTTCGGCAATTGTTGTGGTTGCAAATACAAGAGCCAGTGCAAGGACTAATGAACGAAACATAGGTTTCTCCTTAAAAGAATTTGTAAGTATTTTACTCTTTATTAAATTAATTGCAAGCAAAGCGAAATGCCTTTTGCCAATCAGGACAGCCGACCTTTGAAATCTTCATAGCCAAAATGTCTGAGGCTTAAAATTTCATTGGTTCGGGAATCCCACAGCGCAATGGAAGGCAGGCGCAGTCCGTTAAAGGTTGTGGTTTTTACCATGCTGTATATGGCCATATCTTCAAAAATCAGCCTGTCGCCTTCTTTCAGAGGTTTGTCAAAGGAGTAAATGCCGATGACGTCCCCCGCAAGGCAGGATTTTCCTCCGAGGCGGAAGGTGTATTTTTTTTCGCCGTTTTCGCCTGAACCCGTAATCATGGGGCGGTAGGGCATTTCCAGAACGTCGGGCATGTGGCATGAGGCGGATGTGTCCAAAATGGCCGTGGGCATATCGGCTTCCATTGTGTCCAGCACTTCGGCAATGAGCCAGCCTGCCCTGAGCGCCACGGCTTCGCCGGGTTCCAGATAAATCTGCACGGGATATTTGGCTTTCACGCGGTTTATGCATTCGCACAAAAGGTCAATGTCATAATCTTCCCTTGTGATGTGGTGCCCGCCGCCGAAATTGACCCATGAAACCCTTTCCAGCATGAAGGCGAATTTTTCTTCCACCACTTTGAGGGTTCTGTCGAGGGCGTCGGAATTTTGTTCGCAGAGGGTATGAAAATGCAGACCCGTGAGTCCGGCAAAAAGTTCGTCAAGATTTTCGTTTTCAAAATCTTTCAGACGGATGCCGAGGCGCGAACTCGGAGAGCACGGATCATAAATTTCCACTGCGCCTTCGGAATGTTCGGGATTGATGCGCAGGCCGCAGAGCACGTTTTTTCCGTTTTTTTCGTTGTACTCCAAAATCATGGGACGGAATTTTTTCCACTGATTAATGGAATTGAACGTGATGTGGTCGCACAGGGGCAGAAGTTCCTGCATGTCCTTGGTGCTGAAACCTGCGGCAAAAGCATGCACTTCGCCTTTAAATTCTTCCTTGGAAAGGCGTGCTTCGTCCGGGGAGCTAGCGCAGGCGCCGTATAATTTGCCCTGCATGGCTTTGGAAAGATAGGGAAAACTTTTCCATTGGGCAAAGCCTTTCAATGCCAGAAGAATTTTTGCGCCTGTTTTTTCCTGTACGGAGTTTAAAATCTGCATATTTTTTTCCAGCTTTGCTATGTCGGTGACAAAGCAGGGGGAAGGGAAATCCGCAGGGTTTAACGTATGGGGAGCGTTCATGTTTTTTCCTTTTGTTCAGATTATGTTTTTATAGCAAGAGCCCTGTGTTCTTTCAAGAAAAAACTTTGTCCGAAACGAGCTGTTCCTGCAGGGGCGGATTTGACTTTGACGCAAGTCTTCAGTATAGATAACATACTTTTTTAAAACGGAACTGCCATGGAAACCGAAAAAAAATCATTTGATAAAAATTCCTTTTACAGCGGCATGAAACTCGGTGTGCCCATTATGATAGGCTATATCCCTCTTGGTTTTGCTTTCGGCGTGCTTGCCGTAAAAAACGGGGTGGATGCTTTTTGGGCCGTAATGATGTCTGTTTTTGTTTTTGCGGGTGCGGGCCAGTTTATCGCCGCAAGCATGCTTGGCGCCGGAGCTTCGTTTCTGTCCATCGGCGCTGCCAATGCTCTTGTGAACCTGCGCCATATCCTGATGAGTGCTGCCCTTGTGACGCCGTGGAAAAACATTCCTTTTCGCTGGAAAATGTTTTTGGCTTTTTTTCAGACCGATGAAATTTTTGCCGCCAATATTTCCCATTACAAATCAGGAAAAGAAGTTACGGTCACCCAAATTCTGACTCTTGCCCTCATTGCCCATTCGGGCTGGATTATCGGAACGTTTCTCGGTGCCGTTTCAGGCGGCCTTATCACCAATGTGGAGGCGTACGGTCTTGATTTTGCCCTGCCTGCCATGTTTGCGGCCCTGCTTGTGCCCCTGCTCATTGACAGGATACAGATTGTTGTGTGCCTTGCGGCGGCCTTGGCTTCCCTTTGCTTCATGCAGCTCGGCTTTGACAGGTGGAGCATTATCATAGCCACGCTTTTGAGCGCCAGTCTGGGCTTATATTTGACTTTGCAAAAAGAAAAAAATCAGGTAAGATAAGGGGAAAGAAATGAGTACAGCTGAAGGCTTGTTTTTATTGGCTGTGATGATGGCGGGAACTGTGCTGCCGAGGCTTTTGCCCATGGGGCTTCTTGCCAAGCGTGCCATAAGCAGAAATCTGCAGATTTGGCTTTCTTTTGTGCCCGTTGCGATATTGTCCGCACTTTTGGCTCCGGAAATTTTTATGAAAAACGGTTCGCTTTTTCTTGCGAAGGAAAACCTGTTTTTAGTGGCTTTTGCGCCTGTGCTTGCTGTGGCGTATTTTACCAAAAGCCTGTTTGCAACCCTGCTTACGGGCATGATTTTGGTTGCCGCCATGCGTTATTTTCATATTTTTGCGTAACTTTTCGGGAAACAGTATGCTGAAACGAATTTTTCTTCTTTGTCTTATGCCGTTGCTGTTCAGTGCCTGCATTCAGGTGGGCGGTCACCGCGTGCCTTTGTTTGAGCCTGAAAATGTCCCTCATTACAAAGCTCCTGCCAAAACAAAATTTACCCAAAACGATTTGAACGGATACAGAAAATCAGGTTCGTATTACAAAAATCTGAATACGCAGCGCAACAGTTATTTGCCCAGAGGAAAATCCTATACCGTGAAAGGCAGAAATTATTTTACCTATTCTTCCGCACAGGGGTTTGAAGAAATCGGCATTGCCTCTTGGTACGGGCCGGGCTTTCACGGCAAAAAAACATCCAACGGGGAAACGTTCAATACGTACGGCATGACGGCTGCGCACAAGCACCTGCCTTTCGGAAGCAATATTTTGGTGAAAAACCTTGAAAACGGCAAAACCTGCGTGGTGCGCATCAATGACCGCGGTCCCTTTGTTGATGACAGAATTATTGACCTTTCCCAAGCTGCCGCCCAAAAAATCGGCATGATTAAAAACGGAACGGCAAAGGTGCATCTGCAGTATATCGGCGGTGAAGGCAGCGTGCAGTATGCGGAAGACAGACCGGGGCTTTTGGATGCGATTTTCGGAAACACTAAGGAAAAATCCGTATATTCCGAAGAAGATGAAAGCGTAAGCGCCGCCCTTGCAAGCCTTTCGGGCGGTTCCATGGGCGCAGGCGGTGCAGGCTATACCAGCAGTCAGAGCATGCCGCAGGTAAATCCCGTGTATGTGAATACGGCCAATGCTCCCCGTTATGCGCAGGGCCAAGCCTATCTGGGGCAAAACGCAGGTAAGGGCGCCAATACCGTTATAGGCAGTTTATATTTGCATTTGGCTGTATATAAGGATAAAGTTACGGCTGACAAGTTGGTTCAGGAACTTCGGAAACGCAATATTCCCGCAAAAATATTTAATGACAGCGGTTTTTACGCCGTGCAGGCAGGTCCTTTCCAGAACAGGGATTCAGCCCAAAAAGTGCAGAATTATCTGAAGAAGAATTTTCCCAAGGCATATATGGTTGTGCGGTAGGTGACGTATGCAGAGTGAAACAAAAGAAACCGAACGGGTCAGACGGCTGAAAGTAACCTGTCTGAACGCACGGTATGCGCAATATATAAAAAAGCTGTATCCTGAACTGACTGTTGTTCCGTTCGGCACGGCGTTAAAATACAGAAAAAATATGGACGCCTTTATTGCCGTAAAAGGCAAATGGGCGTTTGTAGGCCGTTTTCTCGGTTTGTCCGTCTGGAATATAAGTGAAGGAATTTATAAGGTTCCGAGTCATGAGCCCACTTCCTTTATTTTGGAAAAGCAGGGCAGTTATACCAATGCCCGTGCGGAATCCGAATGGGAAGAGTGTGTCAAGGCAACGCCGGCTTTGCTGCAGGCTTTTAAAAAATCCGTTTTGCTGTCCGACTCCGAAGGGCAGGCTGAGCTTGCTTCCGAACAGAAACTGGACAGTGCGGGGCTGACGCTGTATGCAAAACGTCTGCTCTCCGTTCTGCCGACAGCTTTTCCCGCTTTGAGCCCCTATGATTTTGAAGACGTGCAGGAGCTTTTGGGACAGGTTGTCAACCAGAAAATCGGTACGGAAAAATATGTGCCCGATGCTTCGCCTTACAAGCTTTTTACTCCCGGCGGAAGAAAGCGCATTGTCATTATCGAGCAGTCCAGAAAAACCAAGCTGGAGCTCAGAAAAGTTTTTGCGGCGGAAGAAACGTTTCTGCAGATGGTGCGCGATGCCAAGGAGCAGCACCCCGGAGCTGCGTTTTTCCTTTTGCAGCCGCCGTCTGTTTTGTCCGGAAAGAAAAAAGGCTATCTGAAAAAATTCGCGCAGGAAAACGGCATACAGATTATTTCCGAGCAGGTGTCTTCTTTTTCCATTCTCGCACAGGCGGACGAAGTGTATACTGTCAGCGCAAAAATCGGCATAGATGCCGTGCTTCTCGGCAAAACAGTGCACTGTTACGGCATGCCCTATTATGCGGGCTGGGGGCTGACCAAGGATAAAGTTATCTGCGTGCGCAGAAATATTAAAGTAAAACGGGAAGAGCTTTTTGCTGCGCTGTGTCTGTTCTTTACCCGCTATCTGCACCCCATTACCAAGGAACCTTCCCATTTTCAGGCCATAGTTCGGCTTATTTTGCTTCAGCGTCCGCCGCTTTTTGAAAATAAGCGCTTTATTGCCTGCATTCATTTTGACGAAAAGCAAAAAGCCTTTTTCTCCAAAATGTATAAGCATGCCGATATCCATTTTATGAAGGAACAGCAGGGAATTGAGGCTGCTTCCAATAACAGGGGCATGATTTACACCGCCATTGAACCCACTGACCAGCTGAAAAAAGACTGCGGCAACATTCCCCTTGTCTATGTGCGGCCCGGATCTTTTGACAGGCTGTACAACCAGCAGAAACTGGTGTCGCTGAGCTTTGAGGGCGGACCCTATCCTCCGCTGGAAAAGATTCTGCAGATAAAAAGCATGACGGAACATGACCTGCTTCGGGCAAGGCTTCTGCGTCAGTTTTTGCTGGAGCTGTCTTCTTTCCGCGAACATTTTGATTATGAGGACGTAAAAGAGGGACAGGATGTCATAGTCATAATCGGCAATGCGGATCTTGCGCCCAAAAAAATGCCGGAAAGCGTCAGCCTGCAGCACGGCATTTCAGGCAATTTGGACAAAAAGGGCCGTCCTTACCATTCTTTTGCCCTGCCGCTTTCCGATGACGGAAAACTGATTGAATATATCCGCAGGCAGCGGCCTGACGCCTATATCATTTATTGCCAGCAGCACAGGGATACCAAAGTGCCCGTGGAAATTCTCGATCTTGCGGACGAACTTATGCCTTTTGCCCGTCCTTCAGATTTTGTTCCTTTGGAAATGCTCGGTTTCGGCACGTCTTCCTGCTCTCAGGATCAGAAAAGCGAACCTGCCGCTCTGTCCGCAGGCCGCGCTGAGGCAGGCATGGGAGAAAACAGCGAAGACGGCGAATGTTTCGGCAGTGAAATTTTGGATGATATTGATGTATCCCGCTGGGATAAAAAACATGTTCTTGCAAAACGCCTTTTGGAAAAAGCCCATGCCATGACAAGGGCCCAGAATGCGTTCTGCATACTGAATACGCCAATTACCCATGTCAACGGACATGCATTGGAAATTCATACTTATGATTCTCACTTGGGAATAGATGCGCTTGCCGTGCCTTTGGAAGTATATACGTACGGCTGGCCGTATTACGGGGGGTGGGGACTTACCCATGATACGGCGCATTATTCCCTGAGAAACAGAAAGCTCAATTTTGAGCAGATTTTGGCTGGTGCATTTATCACGCAGCCCCGTTATTTTGATTCGGAAAACAATTTGTTTTGCGAACCGGAAAACGCACCGTTCCTTTTCGGACGGCTGTAAAGACTGCATGGGAAATTTTTATCGTGCTTGACTTGTTTTGGGCTGAACGGTAATTATTCTTAACCTAAAAAGGAGTGTGAAATGGCTAATACACTTTATATCAGTGCAACAGCAGAACGATCCGGTAAATCTGCCATTACCTTGGGTCTTATGCGTTTGCTCATCGGCCGTGTGGGAAAAGTCGGTTTTTTCCGTCATAATTGCTTCAAATGCGGGATATGCGCAAAGATTCGTTCCTAAATCTTGTGCACATAAAAAACTTATTCCATACATTTGCAGCATCCAATCCCGGGAAACCGGGTATGTGTAACCTATAAAAAATGATTTTATGAAAAGGTTAATTTTAATGGCGCTCGTTGCCGTCGTGTCCTTAACGGCAAGCGCACAGGTTTACGTAGGTGGTTCGGTCGGCCTTTGGCGCGACTATAACGCCAACGAGACATCTTTCAATCTTATCCCCGAGGTTGGCTACAATCTCTCGGACAAATGGGCCATCGGCTTGCAGGTAGGCTATAAGCACCAGTACGAGGATGGTGTTAAGGCAAATGGTTTTGGCATTAAGCCTTACGGCCGCTGGTCATACGCAAAGGTGGGCCCCGTCCGCTTCTTCCTCGACATGGGCTTCGGCTTCGATACGTATAAGGTAAAGTGGAAAGTGGGCGACCGCACCGTCAAA
>CALUWZ010000090.1 GCA_944324625.1 uncultured Mailhella sp.
AAACAACGTAAAGAAAATTTATTCCATTCTGCCCTTTGAAGAAGAATTTTACAGGGAAAACAATGTTTCCATCAAATATATAGGCAATCCTCTGGTGCAGGTTGTCAATGCCGAAAAGTATAAGGATATCGAGCCGTGCCGCGGAAGAATAGCTTTATTGCCGGGAAGCAGGAAAAAAGAAGTCAGTTCGCTGCTCCCTGTTTTTGCCGAAACTGCGCAGCGCATGCTTGCCAATAATCCCGATTTTTCTTTTCATCTTATACAGGCTCCGCATTTTTCCGAAGAATATCTGCGTTCTTACTGGAATTGTTCCGTTCCTCTTCATTTTGTCAAGCCTGAAAACCGTTATGAATTTCTGGCAGGCTGTGAAATGGCGTTGGCGGCATCCGGCACTGCCGTGCTCGAAACAGCACTTCTGAATCTGCCGACAATTGTCACGTATAAGGTGAAACCGTTTTCGTATCTGCTCGGAAAACTTTTTATTCATGTAAAATTTGTCAGTCTGCCCAATCTTATTTTGGGAAAAGAGCTTTTTCCCGAATTTTTGCAGGAACGGGCCAATTCTGAAGCGTTGGCTGAAACTGCGCTGTCTTGGCATTATCACGCTGCAGTGCCTCATGCAATCCGCAATGGCTGTGCGCAAATTCGGGAGAAAATGGGCAGCGGCGACAGCGCAGACCGCTTTGCGGAAGATTTTCTCAAAGAATTTGTATAGTTTTTTGTACGCAAACGTAGCTTGACAGATTTTTTTTAACAAGGTAAATTAGTTAAGGATTTATCAATTAAAGAAAAGTAAAGAAAAGATTGAAAACGAGGCTCTTATGCTTTTTAAAAAATATCAGGTTTTTGTTTTTGATGAAAAAAGCGGAAAAAAGCGCAGTTTTACTTTTAAATCATCTCTGTTTGCCTATGTATTTTTGTTCTTGGTTGCCCTTGTCGGCATAAACGGTTTTTTTGTGCAGTATTTTTTAAGTACCAAGGACATGAAAAAAGATTTGGTTTTTGCCGAACGTGAAATTGAAGAAAAAGAAAGCCGTCTTGTGGGAATTTTGGCTGAACTTGAAGTTTTGCGCGAAGATATCAACAGAATACGCCAGTTTGACAATCAGTTGAAAATGCTCGTTGGCGAAAAAACTCTTACAGAAGAAAGTTCTATGGGCGGTATTGAGTCCGAGGATTTTAAAGTGGATATGCTTCCGCTGCACAGACAGGAACTTGCCTCCCGCAAAATTCTCGGATATATACGTGAATTAAAAAAAGATTCCCGTCTTGAAGAAATCATTCAGCAGGATTTGATTGTTTTTATGAACGAAAGCACTCAGAAGCTTGCGTCCATTCCGTCCATTATTCCTGCTCAGGGCTTTATTACTTCCCGTTTCGGGTACAGGACTTCTCCGTTTACCGGAAGCAAGCAGCTGCATAAAGGCCTTGACGTTTCGGCTCCTGTCGGTACCAAAATCATTGCCCCTGCAGACGGCAAAGTTGTTTTTGCACAGCGTGACGGTGCTTACGGCCTGAGTGTTGAAATTGATCACGGCAACGGCATTATTACCCGTTATGCGCACATGTCAAAATTTAACGTAAAGCGCGGTGACAAAATCAAACGCGGTGAACTTATCGGCTTGGTAGGAAATACCGGCCGTTCCACAGGTGCTCACCTGCACTATGAAGTGATCGTGAACGGTGTTCATACCAATCCGATGGCATATATTGTAGAAAAATAGGTTTAGGTTTTTTTATCATGTTCAGTTCTTTGGAAGATTTGCTCTTTGAATTTTTTAACATGTATTTGAGAAGTTCATTCTTGGATATTGTTTTGCCTTTGTTTGAAAGTTCGTTGCCCGTATTTTTGGTGGCGGTGATTTCTTTGTTTGTTTTTGCGGTTTACTGCAAAAAAACATACGGCGATATGCTGTGCCGCTTCTTTTTGTTTTTTGCCATGATGGGATTGTCTGCTGTGTTTGCCCACGAAGGTTCAAAGTTTTTTGCTTTTGAGCGTCCAAGGCCTTATCAGGAAATAGCGGGCACCATGTATTATAATTCCAAAGAAAATGTATGGCTGCAGGCACAATATGCCCAAAGTCAGGGGTATAATCCCTATCCTCAGACTGTACAGGAAGAATCCGCCGAAATAAACGATGAAAGCACTGCGGCAAAAATTCCCGCAATTTCCGCAGAGAATGAAAACGGTGCTGAAACGGCAAAAAATCCATTGAATATTGATTTGAGCAAGATTAAGGTTATTGACGGTTCTGCCAAGCTTTATCCTTCATCCGTCCTCAGCATCAGTATGGCAATTGCTTTTGTGATAGCCTTATTGATGGCCAAATCAAGCCCTTATATTTATTTGTTCCCTGCGATTATCGGCTGGGCCCAGATTTATACGGGAAATGCCTATTTGTCAGATATTTTGGTGGGCTGGATAGTTGGCATTTTGGCTGTTGTGGGGGCATGGCTCTGCTTTGCTTTTTTCTTCAGGCTTACGGGCAGAAATTCATAAAAAGTTAAATATACAAAGCGTTGCAGCAGCTGCAGCGCTTTTTTTATGGGCTGAGAAAAATTTAAAATCTTGACCAATTAAGCAATTTCTTTATAATAAAATCAATCCGATATAACTGTAACCAAATGGAGATTTGTATGGCTTTGCATGTTGTTGATCATCCGCTTGTCAAGCATAAATTGGGACTTTTGCGCAAGGCTGAAACGTCCACCAGTGAATTTCGCGCCCTTGCCAAAGAAATTACCCGTTTTCTCATGTATGAGGTAACAAGGGATTTTCCTTTGGAAAAGAAAATTGAAACCGGCTGGGCAGGTCCTGTGGAAGTGGATTACATACCCGGAAAAATGGCCACTATTGTGCCGATTTTGCGTGCAGGACTCGGCCTTATGGACGGTGCTCTTGATATGGTGCCCGGCTGCAAAATCAGCGTTGTCGGTTTGTACCGCAATGAAGAAACTTTGGAACCGGTTGAATATTATGTCAAGCTTGCCAAGGACATTGCCAACCGAGACGCCATTATTCTTGATCCGATGCTTGCCACGGGCGGTTCATTGATAGCATGCATTGAATTGCTGAAACGTCAAAACGTGAAGAAAATATACAGTTTAAATCTTGTATGTGCTCCTGAAGGCGTACAAAAAGTTTTGGATGCTCATCCTGATGTGGAAATTTATACGGCAGCCCTTGATGAGTGTCTGAATGAACACGGCTATATTTTGCCGGGGCTCGGCGATGCGGGCGACAGATTGTTCGGTACGAAATAATTAAAATAAAACATTTCAAAGAAAAAGATTGCTTGCATGGCAATCTTTTTTATGGGGAACGCATGGAACAGACAACCTACAATTTCCGTTTCAGGGATGCAATTATCGGTGCGCAGATGCTTTTGGTTGCTTTCGGCGCATTGGTGTTGGTTCCGCTTTTGACCGGTCTTGACAGCAACGTGGCCTTGTTTACTGCTGGCGTCGGCACGTTATTATTCCAGATCATCACCAAGGGACAGGTACCTGTATTTTTGGCTTCTTCCTTTGCTTTTATTGCGCCGATAAATTACGGAGTACAGACATGGGGCCTGACGGCAACGCTTGGCGGCATGATTGCTGTCGGTTTCTTTTATATGGTTTTGAGTTTTGTTATTAAAGTCCGCGGTGTCGGCTTTATCGTGAATTTGCTTCCTCCCATTGTAACCGGTTCTGTCATTGCCGTTATCGGTTTGATCCTTGCGCCCACGGGCATGAAAATGGCAATGGGCATTGCCGGGACGGAACAGGTTATTCCGCAGAGTACGGCATTGGTAATTTCCATGTCTTCTCTTGTCGCAACAATTTTGGTAACAATTTTGGGTAAGGGGATTTTGCGCCTTTTGCCGATTATCGTGGGCATTGTGGTTGGCTGCATTGTGTCTGCTTTTATGGGCGTATTGGATTTATCCCCTGTTGCAAAGGCTGAATGGTTCGGTTTGCCGAATTTTACTTTTCCGACCTTTGAGCTTGCGCCGATAATTTATTTTATTCCCGTTGCTTTGGCTCCTGCCATTGAGCATTTTGGGGACGTGCTGGCCATCAGTTCTGTAACGGGCAAAAATTTTATTGAAAAACCTGGTGTAAGCCGCACCATGTTGGGTGACGGTCTTGCCACTTCTCTTGCCTGCCTGTTCGGAGGACCGCCGAACACTACGTATTCTGAAGTTACAGGAGCCGTTGCGCTGACAAGAAGTTTTAATCCTGCCATCATGACATGGGCAGCCATTGCCGCTATCCTGCTTTCCTGCGTAGGAAAGCTCGGGGCTGTGCTTTCCTGTGTTCCCATGCCTGTTATGGGCGGTATTATGATTCTGCTTTTTGGCAGCATCATGGTTGTGGGTCTGAATACCTTGGTGCAGAGCAGGGAAAATTTAATGGAAACCCGCAATCTTGTTATTGTTGCCATGGTTATTATTTTCGGTATCGGCGGCATCAGCGTGGATATAGGTGATTTTCACTTGGGCGGAATAGGTCTTGCTGCCATTATCGGTGTTTTTTTAAATTTGATTTTGCCGGGTAAAAAATATCATCACACGGATATTCTCCATTCTGCGAAAGGCAAAGAAAAGCAATGAGATAGCAGTATGTCGGCACTGTGAAGCAAAATTTTAATAAAATAAGAAAGTTTTTTCTTGACAAATGCGCAGATTTTAGTAAATTCAATTTCGGTTGTTCCCCGATAGCTCAATAGGCAGAGCGGGTGACTGTTAATCACTAGGTTGGCGGTTCAAGTCCGTCTCGGGGAGCCAGAAATTTCAAGCTGTCTTACTCTTTGTAAGACAGCTTTTTTATTTAATCTGAAAAATGTTTGTTGTGTCTGTCATGGGCAGTTTTTCTGAAATTTTTTGAAAGCCTGACTGCAGCGGATTTTCAGCCTGCCGTGTGTCAGCAGGCTGTATAAATCGGGATATGCCGCCTGTTTTTTGCTTTTATGTGTTTGTCGGAAGTACGGCGTCGTTATTGAAGCTTTATGAAATGTACGGAACTGTTTCGCGGGTGAACGGATCTTTTGCATAAAACAGTTCTTCTTTTCTTAAAGGGGCGGATGTGAACAGTCTGTCATCCGAACTTGAAAAGAAGATTTGATTAAAGCAGTCATGTCTGTCCGTTAAAAACGCTTTTATAAGCAGCAGGCTGAAGATGCCTTTTGCAGTATCCGTGATATTTTGCAGTATAAAAAGACGGTATTTTTCGTTTTTTAAGGCATGCATGCAGGAAAGGAATTTTTGCAGAAACTCTGCGGAACATTCAAAATCCGTTGTTATGGCATTGTTTGTATCAGACTGTGTTTGCAGGAAAATTTTATGTGTGCTGCAGTGAACCGTAAACTTTTTATTTTTTATTTTGCCAAACTGCTGCAGCTGTTTTGGGGACAAATAGGGGAGCAGTTCGTTTGCCTGTATGGTCATGCCGTTTAAAAGCTGCATGCCTTGTTCGGCATTTCCCCGTTCAGCCATAAAATCAAGAAAATTTTGTTCATGAAAATCAAAGAGTTCTTTGCGAAACCATGTATGCCCGGCACGAAGGTCGGCAGTGTGTTCGTTTTTTTCTTTGAAAAGAGATAAAACACAGGCATGTGCTTCTGTATTTTTAATGTACTCATAAAAATCTTTGTGCACGTTAAGAATAGGAAAATTTTGTTCAGCGCGCTGAAAAATATACGTGCCGTGTTCCGCGGCAAAAGGTTTTTGAGGATTGAAATCAAGATTTGTATACAGACTTTCCGTAACAATTTTATTTTGAGTTAAGCTTAAATTATACAAATACAGCGTGCCGAAAATGCGGAATACAAGGGAAAATTCCGCTTGTCCCTGAATGTGCCGCAAAAACGGAACGCAATTTTCGTGCTTCAGATTTGCACTGTCCGCCATAATGAGCTGACGCAGAAAGGACAGTGCGGCAAAAAAATTTTCTGCTGCCTGTGAGGGGAGTTTAAATGCCGCCGTCGGTATGAAGCTGCCTGAAAAGGTATTTTGCGTTATTTTGATGAGGTGATCGGAAAAAGCGTCATTGCTGCGGTCGGCAAAAAAAGAAAACGTATGGCTCAATCCGCCGAAATTTTTGATTTGAAAAGCAAGCAGCATATTGTATCCAGTAAAAATGTGAATAAAAAATCCTTCTTTGTATGACTGCACAAAGAAGGACAGAAAATTATGCATGAAGCGGCTGTCAGGATGCCAGCCATGCCACAAGGCAGTAAGCAATGATCCAAATACAGATGTCAAGGGCAAGAGGCGGAATAAATTTTCCGTTCAGCAGGCTTTTTACGGTAATGACCGCGGAAATTATTTTGCCTATGGCCGTAAAAAAGGCAAATCCCAATGCCGCCAAAAAGCCCATTTGCAGAAAGACAAAAAATATCAGGGCAAGGCTTATCATGCCTGTAAGGCAGGAATTGTGGATGTTGATGTTGTTAAAGGTATATTGGGCAAAAATCGGAGACTGGCGAAATCCGTGTCTGCTGCCGTAAGATGATTGGCTGCCGCTGTTTTCGTCCACTATTTCTGGTTCCAAAACATCGTCGTCCCGCTGTGTTTTTTTGGGGTGGCGGTACAGCTCATGGATTTGACGCTGACAGCGTTTGCAGTATCCGTTTTCTAAAATTTCATTGCAGAAAGGACATTTCATGGGGGTATCCTTATTTTTTGCAGGAAGAAGAACAGGTTTTGCAGCTTGAGGCTGAGCAGGAAGTCATGCGCTTGGGGAAAGGAATGCTTGGGGCGGCAACAAATGTATCGTCAATGACATCAATGGAAACAGAGCCGCATTTTTTAAGTAATTCCTTATTAATGCAAAACGTAAAACCGTGTACGGAAATCACGTCGTCGTTTTCCGTGG
>CALUWZ010000091.1 GCA_944324625.1 uncultured Mailhella sp.
GGCGATGTGGTTGACGTGGCAGGCATAAGCGGCGTCGTACAGCGGGTAAGCCTGAGGGCAACCCAAATCCGCACTTATGACAACGCCATTGTCTTTGTGCCGAACTCCGCCTTTTTGTCTTCCACCTTTGTCAACTGGACGCACAACGGAACCATGGTCAGAAAAACCATACCTATCGGCGTTGCCTATGATTCGGATTTAAAAGAAGTCATGGACACGGTCATGCAGGTTGTCAAAGCCCAGCCCGATATTCTGTCCTATCCCGAACCGGGACTTTTCTTCATGAATTTCGGTGCCAGCTCCCTTGATTTTGAACTGCGCATCTGGATTCAGGATTTAGACAAGGCTCTCGGCATTATGACCCGTGTCCGCCTTGCCATAAACCAAGCATTTAACGAAAAAGGCATTGAAATCCCCTTCCCTCAGTCAGACATTCACGTTTACCACAAAAGCGGCGATACGGATCAAAAAATGCCTTTCATGCCGGAACAAAAGGACTGACGGAAAAAGAAAAAACAAGCAAGCTGCTAACGCATCAATAAACAATAAAAAAGCCCTCAAAAGAGGGCTTTTTTATTGAAAATTCCGCATGTTATTCAAAACGGCTTACATTGGTAATAACAACCATGTCAACGGGTGCGTCATCATGGATACCCTGCGGCTTTGTTTTGAGCTTCTGGATTTTATCCACGACTTCCATGCCTTCAATTACCTGACCGAAAACGCAGTAACCGTATTCATCGTCAGCTTCGCTTTGATGGTCAAGGTCGGCATTGTCCACGGTATTGATAAAAAACTGGGCAGAAGCGGAATGAGGTTCTTGGGTTCTTGCCATTGCAAGGGTTCCGCGCAGGTTTTTCAGTCCGTTGGCGGCTTCGTTTTTAATGGGATCGTGGGTTGGCTTTTCTTCATAACGTACGGTATATCCGCCGCCCTGAATCATAAAATCTTTGATTACACGGTGAAAAATAGTATTTTGATAAAATTCCTCATCAACATATTTCAAAAAGTTTGCAACGCTGATTGGGGCTTTATCTTCAAAAAGTTCCAGCAAAATATCGCCGGAAGAGGTTTCCATTAATACGATTGGATTGCTCATAGTCATTCCTTGCAGTAAAATTTTTTCCATTGTGACGAAAAGTCCGAAAAAAAGCAAGGCTTGCCAGAACAAAAAAATTAGGCTACGGTTTTGCCGATTATGACATACTGCATTAATTTTGACAAAAACGAATTTATTTCCGCTTTGTTTGCTTGGTTTCAAGCCAACAAAAGAGATTTGCCGTGGAGAAAAACATACAGCCCCTACCATGTCTGGATTTCGGAAATGATGCTGCAGCAAACGCAAATGGAACGCGGCGTACAGTATTTCAACCGCTGGATGCAGGAATTTAACAGTCCGGCCGATGTTGCAGATGCCCCTTTGGAAAAAATTCTCCAGCTTTGGGAAGGCCTCGGCTATTATTCCAGAGCAAAAAACATTTACCAAAGCGCGCAGATTATCCGTGACCGATACAACGGGGAAATCCCCTGTGACGAAGAAAAAATAAAAGCTCTTGCCGGCATCGGCGACTACACGCTCTGCGCCATAATGGGCATTGCCTTTGAAAAGGATTACGCCACGGTTGACGCCAATGTGGAACGGGTTTTTGCAAGACTTTTTAACTGTACGGAATCCAATCTGAAAAAAACCCTCAGGCCTCTTGTGCAGGAGCTCCTGCCCTGCGGAAAAGCCAGAATTTACAATCAGGCATTAATGGAACTCGGTGCGATTGTCTGCAAAAAAAATCCCCAATGCGGCCTTTGCCCGCTGACAGGCTTTTGCGAAAGCAAAAAACTGGGACTTGAAAAAGAGCGGCCTCTGCCCAAAGAAAAAAAACAAAACATTCCCGTACTGGCAAGTTTCTGCATTATCAGAAATTCCCAAAACCAAGAACTTATCAGACAGCGCAAAAGCCAAAAGCTTTGGAACGGCATGTGGGAATACATCGGCATTGACAGCATTGTCATAGACAACACAGACGAAAACATTGATACGGCCAATCTTGCCTATAAGCACGAACCTGTCCTTCAGGAACACACCGCACGGCAGAGCCTTGTCATTGAACTTGGCAGACTCTTTTCCCTGTCCCGGAAAGAAAGAGAAGAAATTGCCCAAAAAATAAGCCCGCACTGCCTGCGCATTTCCTCTTCCTATACCAATCATAAATTGACGGCCTGTTTTTTTACCCTGAACCTTGACAGAAAACTGGAAGAAAAAATGCAAATTCCCGAGCACGCCCTTTGGACAGACAAGGCTGAAGAATTTGCCATGCCCTCGCACCACCGCAAAGCCCACCAAAAACTGAACAAAGAAAAACTGCCGCAAAAAGCGGAACAAGGCCGCCTGCTTTAAAAACAAAAAGGGCATGCATGCCCTTTTTATATCCGTATATTGGATTTACTTATTGTTGAAAAGTTCAATTCGGCGCAGATGTCTTCCTTCGGCAAATTCCGTTTCAAGGAAAATATCCGCCAAATTGACGGCAACGCCCGGACCCGTTACCCTTTCGCCGAGGCAAAGGATATTGGCATTATTGTGTTCACGGCATGCACGGGCATGAAATTCGCATGTTGCAAGAGCGGCGCGTATTCCTTTTACTCTGTTGGCCGCCATGCTCATGCCTATTCCCGTACCGCAGATCAAAATGCCGAATGCGCCTTCATTGGCAAGCAAACTGTCAGTCACTTTAAAAGCACTGTCGGGATAATCGCAGCTGATGGGCTGTTCCGGCCCCAAGTCTGCAACATCATGGCCTTTTTCCTGCAAATGCTTTACGAGAATTTGTTTTAAGCCAAATCCAGCATGGTCAGAAGCAATAAAAACTTTTTTACCCATAACAACCTCTTAATTTTTTAATATTTCCGTATCTGCCGGCAAGGCAAATTTAAAATCCTCATCCTTGTAGGGCGCAGGAAAACTCCTGTCTTTAACCAATAAAATTGCCCTGTAATCATCAATCAGCGAAGTAATGACAACTTTATGAGGGTACTGCGTATTTTCCTCATAGCTTAATTCCAAAACCCATTCATTATTAATTTCGCAGTATCTCGGCAGTCCGCTGTCATCAAGCTGAACCATGCCGTCCATTTTCAGGCTGCTGAAATAATAACTGTATTTTTTATAATCGTCCTTAGCTTTGCGGGATTTCACCGTATCAAGGCTGACGTCCTGCAAAACCTTGTTGAAACCGCCCCGAAGCAGAAGAGACATTTCATAAAATGACAAAGGTGCAGGCATGCCGAGACTCACAAGAGGATTCATTTCCTCAAAATTGCCCATAAAAACGGCTTTTTTCTCCTGCGGAAAATACATGACAATATCTTCTTTGTTTTCCGTAATTTTGGCTATACTTGCCCCAACCCCTGCCATAATGTCCACCCGCACCGGCAATTCGCCGTTGCTCCAAAAAATATAATTGACCCTGTTGGTGCCGCTGCTGCTGCCGAAACGGAAACTGCCCTGCAGCGTATAGGGTTTTACTTCAATGTCATGGGCCAAAAATTTCTGCCAGCGCATATCCTGTTCTTCCTGTGTGGGCATGCTCAGGTTATTGCCGGCACAAGCCGTTGCCAGCATGCACAAAAAAACAAGCAGCGCATATTTAATTCTGACAAACCAAAATGCTTTCATTTACTGCAGTTCCTTCAATTTCTTTTTAACTGATTCCGTATCCTTTAAAGACAGGGATTTTTCGTAAGCGTTTCGTGCAAGATCTTTTTTTCCGAGTTTCAGCGCGATATCGCCGTAATGCTCCCAAAGGGAGGCATCTTCTTCGCCGGCAGCTTTATTGAGAGAAACTGCCTTGCTGCCGTACGCAAAGGCTTTTTCATAATCTCCCAAGGCATAATAAAGCCAAGCAAGGGAATCGTTGATATAATCCTGATCAGGATTCAGACTGTCGGCTTTCAGAAGATAGTCTTCCGCCAGTTTCAAGTTTTTTTTCTCTTCCACGAGCGTATAGCCTATAAAATTCAGCGCATCGGAATTTTCAGGCTCATCTTCAAGAATTTCTTTCATGAGTCTGACGGCCTTATCTTTTTTGCCGACATAAAAACAGGAATACGCATAGCGGAATTTTGCATGCATATCATCGGGATAATCTTTCACATAGGAATACAATGCCTCATAGGCATTATCGTAATCACGGATAAAAAGATAGGTCTGGTATTCCAAAATGCGGTAATTTTTATCCTGAGGGTCAAGCTCCTGCAAAATTTTTATGGACTTGAGGGCTTGGTCAAATTTATTTTGCTCCAAATAAATATGGGCAATAATTTCCTGAGCGTTTTTATAGTGCAGGTCATCTTCTGTCAGCCTGCAGAGATAGGACAAAGCCCGTTCCTTATCCCTGCCTGCTTCATAAATCAGTGCGCCGTGCAGATACAAAAGTTCCCTCGGAGCATCTTCCATGGAGGAAAGATTATTTAAAAGCTCTTCGGCAAGATCGACTCTGCCCTCCTGTATAAGCATGGAAGAGGCCGCCACAATAAAGTCAAAATTAAAATGTTCCTTGGCTATATCAAAAGCCCTCTGATGATTTCCTTCTTTAAACGCAAGGGAAATCAGCTTGAGCAGATAATCATAATTGGTATCGTCAAGTTCAAGAATTTTGGTATAATATTTCCGGGCAAGGGCATAATTTCCCTGCGCTTCTGCAATTTCTCCCAAATGGTGCAGGGCGGTCTTTTCATCGGGAAATTCCTTCAGCACGCGCTGAAAATATTTTTTGGCTTCCCCGTAACGCTGCATTTTTTCAAGACAAATCCCCATATACAAATATACGGAGCTCATGCGGTCTTTTTCGGGAATCCGCAAAAAGGTCATATAGGCGTTTTCATACTGAAAAAGCTTGTAATACATGACCCCGAGTTCAATAAACGCATTATAGTCTTCGGGGTGTTTTTGAATATAATTTTTCAATAAATCCAAGGCAATGGTCATATCCACATCGCCGTTTCCCTTCATATTCTGCAAAAGTTCCGCATACATTAAAATAAAGGGCAGCTCATCGGGCAAAAGCGGAAGGCTCTGTTCCAAAAGCCTTTTGGCATCATTTGCGTAACCTTTATTGTAAAGCCATGTTATGGCCTCGGCAAGATAAAGCGGTTCGGGATTGTTTCTGGAAAGCTCGTCGGCATAGAGCATGATTTTTTCATAATCATCCCGCTTTATGGCTTCATAAAGCCCGAGATAAATAAAGGTCTGCGAACTGTTTTCGGAAAAAAGAACGTCATAGGGACTTTCCGCAGGCTGTGAATTTTGCCCGCTGTTTTCCCCTGCCGCCCTTTCAAAGGGAAAAAGCAGGGAACTTTGCTCCTCATGCTGAACGGCACAGCCGCATAAAAAAAGAACTAAAAACAAAGCAGATGACTTACGCATAACAACCCTTTATGATTGAATCCATTCTTCTGAAAAATCCTTAATTTTATTGCCCAGATGATTTTTGAGCTTTACCAAAAGACGTGCTTCAAGCTGACGGATACGTTCACGGCTCACATGGTATTTTTCACCGATTTCCCGAAGCGTGACGGGATCATCCGTAAGCAGTCTGTTTTCCAAAATAAAAAGCTCTTTATCGGACAAATCGGGCAGCAAATCTTTTAAGCTGTGCCGAACGAGATCGGAAAGTTCTTCGCTGGCAAAATTCGACTCCACGCCCGCATTCAGGGCAGGCAAAAAATCCAGCTTGGTATTTCCGCCGTTTTCATCGTTATTGGCAGGCATATCAAGTGACAAATCACTGGTATCCAGGCGCTGCTGCATTTCCACAACCTGCTCGACGCTTACCCCGAGTGCCTCGGAAAGCGTTTTTTCATCGGGGTCAAAGCCTTGGGCAATGAGTTTCTGCCGTTCTTTGTTCAGATTGTAAAAAAGCTTGCGCTGCGCCTGCGTGGTGCCGATTTTCACCATGCGCCAGTTATCCATGATAAATTTGAGAATATAGGCTTTAATCCAAAACGTGGCATAATAGGAAAATTTAATCCCCTTGTCGGGATCAAACTTATTCACAGCGCGCATAAGCCCCACATTGCCTTCCTGAATCAGATCAAGCACATTCTGCATCCAGCGGCGCTGAAAATCCATGGCAACGCGCACCACAAGACGAAGGTGCGACGAAATGATCCGAAAAGCCGCCTGACTGTCTCCGTAATCACGCACACGGCGGGCAAGCTCTGCCTCTTCCTCAGGCTCAAGCAAGGGAAATTTGCTCACTTCCCGCAGATACAGCTGCAAATTATCCTGTACTGCAGGCAAATGATGCGGAACAACCATAAGCTCGTTATGCTCGCGGTTTTCTTCCAAAGCCATGTCGGCGGGATAGCTTATGGTATCAAAATAATCCTTTTCTTCGGCAAAATCAGACTGATCCAATATATCGTCAACGGAATCGACATCAAATGTTTCATCCTGTTCAGCGGCTTCGTCGGAATCCTCTGCGGAATAATCCTCGGGCATAAGTTCGGCTTCAAGCACAACGTCTTTTTCTTCGTCTTTTTTCCTGCCCGTATTTTTTTTCCCTGTATTTTTTTCTTCCATAGTAAATAATTTCTTGTTATATAACTTTCAGCACAAAGCTGACTGCTGTTTAATTAATAGATGACAGTTTATTCTGTATTCGCCCGATTAGCAAGTTTTTAAAAAGCATAAATAGACACTGTTCAAATTCATAGAACTTCATTAAAGTCTCACTCTAAAGTTTTTTTTTTGTTTTTTCTGATGATCAATTCACATCAAATTTTTATGCCCATTCTATCCAAAACAATCATTGGAAGATTTTTAAAAATATAGGAGTTAACTAAAAATTGACGTG
>CALUWZ010000092.1 GCA_944324625.1 uncultured Mailhella sp.
GGAACTTGAACAGTACGGCTTATACAAAACACGGAAAAACGGCGAAAAACACCTGTGGACGCCAAAGGCCATTTCCAGTCTGCATAAAGCCGTTCGTGAAAACGATTATGCCGCCTACAAAGAATACGCCGCGGAAAGCGATTTCTGCGACACGCCCGTTACCCTGCGTTCTTTGTTTGCCCTGAAAGCAAATCCCGTTCCCTTGGACGAAGTGGAACCTGCGGAAAAAATCCTGCGCCGTTTTGTGGGCGCCGCCATGAGCTTCGGCTCAATAAGCAAAGAAGCCCATGAAGCCATTGCCATTGCGTTCAACCGCGTGGGCGGCCGTTCCAACTGCGGTGAAGGCGGTGAGAAAAAAGAACGTACCGTTGTCCGTCCGAACGGAGACTGGCCGAAATCCAAAATCCGCCAGATAGCTTCCGGCCGTTTCGGCGTGACGGCGGAATATCTCTGCGATGCCGAAGAAATTCAGATTAAACTTGCCCAAGGCGCAAAGCCGGGTGAAGGCGGACAGCTTCCTGCCCACAAAGTTCTTCCGCAGATTGCGGAAGTCCGTCACACCGTTGCGGGCGTAACGCTTATTTCTCCTCCTCCGCACCACGACATTTACTCCATCGAAGATTTGGCGCAGCTTATTTATGACCTGAAACGCCTGAACAAAAACGCCCGTATTTCCGTAAAACTGGTTTCAGGAACAAATGTCGGCACCATTGCCTGCGGTGTTGCCAAGGCAGGAGCGGACAGCATTGTTATTTCCGGCCATGACGGCGGAACAGGGGCTTCCCCGAGAAGCGCCATAAGCTATGTGGGGCTTCCGTGGGAAACAGGGCTTGCGGAAACGCACCATGCCCTGCTGTACAATAATCTCAGAAACAGGGTAACGCTGCAGACGGACGGACAGCTCCGCACGGGCAAAGATTTGGTTATTGCGGCCATACTCGGTGCTGAAGAATTTGCCTTCGGAACGGGACTGCTTGTGGCTCTCGGCTGCTGTCTGCTGCGTGTCTGCCATCTCGGAACCTGCACTGTGGGCATAGCCACCCAAGACCCGAAACTGTGTGAAAAATTCAAAGGAAATGCCGACCATGTCGAACGGTATCTGCGCTTTCTTGCAGAAGATTTTCGGGAACAAATGGCCAAGATCGGCATCCGTTCCGTTGATGAGCTGACAGGCAGAACCGACTTGATTGAAATTGACTACTCCCATTTCAAAGCAGACGAAAACGCAGTTTTTGCCAACCATTTTTCTCTTTGGCAAAATAAAATCCGACAATTGGATTTTAAACCCCTTTTGGCAAAAATGCCCTATACCCCAAATCCGTGTACCGACAAAACAGATATCTTTGCCGATACCGAATTTGAAAAAAACATGAATGCCAAAATTCTTGAAACGCTGAAAACAAGCCCAATTGCCTCTTTTGAAGGAACAATCAAAAATACCGACAGATCGGCAGCTGCACGGCTGACAGGAGAACTGCTTGCCCGTTTCGGCGGCAGCCTCAGCCCCCGCTGCGTCAATATTAAACTGAAAGGAAGCGCAGGACAAAGCTTCGGTGCATTTTTGACAAAAGAAACCCTGCTTGAGCTGCGCGGCGACGCCAATGACTATGTGGGCAAAGGCCTGTCAGGAGGCGTTATTGCCATAAGTCCTTATTCCGTTGGGGATGACATCTTTGCCGAACAAACCGCCATAGGCAATGTTGCCCTGTACGGCGCAACAAAAGGCGAGCTGTATGTGGCAGGTTCCGCAGGCGAGCGCTTTGCGGTAAGAAACAGCGGTGCCTGCGCAGTGGTTGAAGGCGTCGGCGACCATGCCTGCGAATACATGACAGGAGGAACCGTTGTCATTCTGGGCCCCACTGGATACAATTTCGGTGCAGGCATGAGCGGCGGAACAGCTTATGTATACGACAAAAGCGAAATATTTTCCACGCTCTGCAACATGGACACACTGGATATCGAAAGCATTTGGCAAAGTGAAGACATAAAAACGCTGCGCTGTCTCTTGGAAAATCATGTGCGCCATACGGGCAGCGCCCTTGCCAAATTCATTTTGGACAATTGGCAGACCCAGCTTGCCTTTTTCCTGAAAGTCATTCCCCTTGAATACAAAAAAGCCTTACAGCGCGGCAAAAATATGGAAAACCACAAGGCGGAAAGCGTAGCGGGCACCGAAGAAGTGTATGAAGAAACTTCATTAAAACAGCAATGATTTCCCGTAATCCGTAACAAAAAAAAAGAGAAAACTTTTTGTTTTCTCTTTTTTTTTCATATTCTGAAGTTTTTGTAGTCCAAACCGTATTTTTTCATTCTCAGGCCGAGTATTCTGTCCGTTATTCCAAGTTCTGCCGCCGACTTGCTCATATTCCCCTTAGTGTGCTTCAGGGATTCGGTAATCATGTTTTTTTCCATTTCTTCCAGACTTTCATCCAGTGTTTTATGGATTTTCTGCACTGTCTGCTCATTGTTTTCCACCAAAAAACGGGGCAAATGCTCTGTTTCGATAACGGCCTTTTCACCGCACAGAACAACGGCCCTTTCCACAACATTGGCAAGTTCGCGGACATTTCCCGTCCACTGGTACTGCATCAGCTTTTCAATGGCAGACGGACTGATCTTAACGATATTTTTTTTGTTTTCTTCGCATATCCTGCGGATAAAACAATGAACCAGCGGAATAATGTCTTCTTTGCGCTCCCGAAGAGGAACGGTAAAAATAGGAAAAACGCTCAGCCGATAAAACAAATCTTCCCTGAATTTGGAAGCGGCAACCATTTCCTCCAGATTTTTGTTGGTGGCGGCTATAATTCTTACATCGGCATGCACGGTTTCCGTTCCGCCCACCCGTTCAAACTGTTTTTCCTGCAGTACGCGCAAAAGTTTCGCCTGCGTGGACAAACTCATGTCACCGAGTTCATCAAGAAAAATCGTTCCCGTATGACAAAGCTCGAATTTTCCTTTATGCCTTTGCTCCGCTCCGGTGAATGCTCCTTTTTCATACCCGAACAGTTCGCTTTCTATCAGGTTTTCGGGAAGTGCGGCGCAGTTTATTTTTATGAACGGCTTGTCCCTGCGCGAACTGTTTTGATAAATAAGATTGGCAATAACTTCTTTTCCCGTTCCGCTTTCTCCCCTGATCAGCACAGTGGTATTGAAAGGCGCAACTTTTTGAATGTCATCAATAACAGCCCGCATTTTATCGGAATACGTGATAAAGGAAGAGGATGAAAAATTTTCTCCGAAATCCGTCAGTTTTGTACAGCACTTTTCGGAAAATGCATAATAACTGGCAAGACGGGGAGCCAAGAAATATGCCAACAGCTGCAAAAAAGAAATATCTTCCCGCAGTTTTTCGATTCCGCAGCGTTCCCTGTCCGCAGAAAGGGTTGCATGAACTTTGCCGTCGGACATGACGGGAACGCACAAAAAAGAAATATCTGAATTTTCTTTGTTTCTGGACTGCGTTCTGTTCAAAAAACACGGCTCGTCGGCAATATTCTGCACAATCACGGGCTGACCCGTCAGACATACTTTTCCCGTAATTCCCTCGCCAAGCTTATATTTTGCTTTTTCCATTTCGCAGGAATTCAGACCGTAACAGGCAATGGCATGCATATTTTCCAAAGACGTGTCGAGCAGACACAGCGTCAGGCGCTCAAGCCCCGTGTGTTTTCCGATAATTTCCAGCATTGCCGACAAATATTCGGAAAAAGGCATTTCATTCTCATTGACCTGCGTCAATTTTTGAAAAATACCCGTAATATCTTCCAATCCCTGAACCATACCGCTGCCCTGAATCTAAATAAATAACAATTTTGTAACAATAATTATCTTTTATCTTATTATATTCCTGCTTCTTATTTTGTCAATACACGAAATTATTTTACATTTTTGTAACAAATTTTCAATACCGTGTTTTTGCCGTGTTTTTTCCGTAAACAGAATACCTCCTCTGCTGCGCACGGCATGCGGAAAAAATTAAGGCACAGGCTTCAATTTCGGCAAATTCAGAATATTTGCCCTATTCTCGCGGTTAATCAAAAAAAAATCCCAAATAAATTCCATAACCGTGAGATATTTTTATTTTTCAGACTGCAGACCAAACAATGCTTTTTACAGACCTTCTCACGGAAAAGTGCACGGAACCAACTTCCGTACGGCTCTTCAGAAACAATTTTTATTGCCTGCTCCGAACAAACCTGTCGGCAGAAAAAAAAGCATCGCCGAAGTTCCAGCGGTAAGCCGCAAGCGGTCCGCCTTTGCCCGCACTGTAGTCAACGCAGACAACTTTTTTTGACATTGGACACGGCACTGCTTCGGGATTTAACCAATAATGCCCTACTATTGTCGGCACAGCAATATGTTTTGCCTGTGCTTTCTGCGGCAGGGCTATATCAGGAATAAAAGGCAGAGTATCATCAGCAATTAAGGCAAGTTCACGGTACGTTTTTGCGCTTTCGTCCCACCAGCGCGTGCGGATCTGATCACGGGTCTTGCCGTCTTTGTCTTTAAACGTATATCCTTTGGGCAGCGGAATTTCAGGACCTTTGCACAAAAGCTCCACAGCAAAAAATGCCTTTGTACCTTTTTGATTTGCCGCATACACCAAATCATCGGTCAGGCAGTTTTCCGCCGTCAGCCCGTTTTTCCGCAAAAAAACCATGGCTTCTTCGTCACGGCAGGCATGAATGACGCAAAGCCCCTCTGTTTCAAACCATAGGGGCAGAGTTTTAAACCAAGCGATGTATTCGGCATGCAAAGCGGAATTATCCCCCACTTCCCGCAAAAATCCCAAATGAGGATCTTCATGGCTTGTGCTCAATTTTCTCAGGGGTTCACCGTCAGCATTCTTTGTAAAATACGAAACGGCATTAAATTCATGGTTGCCGAGAATGCAACGGGCACTGCCGTTTTCCGTCATAGCCCTGACAGTGTTTATCACTTTTATCTGCTGCGGACCTCTGTCAATCAAATCCCCGACAAAAACCGCTTTTCGTTCGCTGTGCCGCCAAACTCCGCCGCTTTTTGCATAACCGAGCCTGCCAAGCAAAGCTGCAAGGGCTTCATACTGCCCGTGAATATCCCCGATAATATCATATCCGCTCAATGTGCTTTCCTGAATCATAAACAAATCCTGTTTCCGTACAAAATGGATTTTCTTATAAAACATTTATTCCGCATCTTCAAGGCTTGCATCACAGCGTATGCCCTCAAGAAATTCCGCCACCGGGTCTTTGCAGGTTTCAAGCATTTTTATAAAAGCGGAACGGACAAAAGCCCCGCTGCATGAACCTGCCAAGGTATTTGAAATCACTTCAATTTCGGTAGTTTTCCACGTATGCGCCGTGAACCTTTTCAAAAGTTTGTCAAAATCCCTGATACCTTGCGCAAAAAGCGTTTCCGTATCCGGAAAATAGTCGGCATGCACCCTGTATGACGCAATGCGTCCGTCTGCACTCACCGTATAAAATATGTCCGTTTCATCCAAAATACGCACAATGCCCGCAAGCAGATTATGCATTATCCGTTCCTGCCTGCCGTAAAAAAAGACCATGATCAGCAAATCTTTGTTTTTGCCGTTCTTCAAAATACAGTAAGGCAAATTGGGCAGACGGATAAAGCGCTCCGCCTGAATAAGCTGTTCGGACTTTATCCTGAAAACGCCCGCAAGCTCATAATTTCCCATTTTTGCCATGGCACCGGCCCACACGGCCGAATGCTTCCAGCTGCCGAAATTTACGGTAATTTTATCCGACATAAGAACTCCTGTTGTTTCCTGCAGAAAAATATTCTTCCTTGCTGCCGGTTCTGCAGTGTTTTGACAGCCATTCCAATACGCCTGACCAAACGGCGCCTGCCTCCCGTACTAAGCTGTCCGCAACACCTCCTCCTGAAGGCAGGATGCATAAATACTGCCTGACAATTTTTCAGCATTCTGAAACACAGCTGCTGCCTGTCTGCCGTTTACTTTTAATTTTCTCTTTCTTATTTTTCCTTCCGACAATAAAAACATAACAAAAGGCTGCGTCAAATTTTGACGCAGTCTTAAAAATATATCCTGTTCACAGCCGAATAATTCTTTTGTCATCAGCTTTAGTGGACTCAGCAGGCTTTGCTCCCGCTTCGGCTGGAGCAATTAAAATTTTTTAACTCCAATATTTTGCAAAACCATTGACAACCCAAATAAAATATGATTTAGTCAACTTAACTCATATAGTTGTGTATATGAGTTATATAACATGCAGGAATTAATTATGAAAACAACAAAATTAGCGTACGAAAAAATAAGTCAGGCAATAAGGGAATCCATCCAGAACTTTGAATTGCTCCCCGATGAACTGATTCCGTCCGAAACAGAACTGGCAAAAAAATATAAAGTCAGCATAGGAACAGTAAAAAAAGCCGTCAATGATTTGGTACAGGAAAAATTAATATACAGAATCCAAGGAAAAGGAACATACGTTTCAGGCAGTTTTCTCAGAGACGACAAACTTCGTTTTTATAAAATTCTTAACAAATTTGACGAAAAAGAAAATATTTCCACACAGTTTCAGTTTCTCGGCTGCGAAACGGTAACGGGCTGCAAAGCCGCTTATGAATGTCTGAACCTCCAAGACAACGCCCCGCTTGTGCGCATTGACAGGCTCATCTACCACAACAATCATCCCTATATCTATATAAAATCCTTTTTTGACTATACGGTTTTCAAAGGTCTTCTGAATATCGAACCTGAAGTTTTTGAAAGAAAAGCACTCACCCTTATCATTGAAAACAACTTTAAAATTGCGACCCGTTCAACAAAAGAACTGATAACGGCAATTCCCATTCCTGCAGATGCCGCCCAAAT
>CALUWZ010000093.1 GCA_944324625.1 uncultured Mailhella sp.
CAAATAAAACAGATAAAGGCATATATTTCGCAAATTATGCAGCGACACATGTTTTCCGAAAAATGACAACAAAAAGGTGATGATTATGTATACAAGCGTCAAAAAAATTCTCGGCCTGTGCCTTTTTCTTGCCTTCGGGCTCAGCCTTGGCTCCGCGGCCTGCGCTGTTCCTTCCGCTTATGCCGCCGACGGCGGTGCAGGCATGGTATGGATACGCTCACCCTACAAAGGACATGACGACTACTACATTCCTTTCCCATCCCTGCAGATCGAATCCAAATACTTTTTCATCAAAGATCTTAAGCTCGGCTTTTATCTGTACAGGGACGATATGGGCGACCATGAGCTGACCCTCGGCATTACCCCCGGCTTTACCATGTTCAATCCCGACAAAACCGATGACTACAAACTGAGCCATCTGGACAGGCGCAAAATGGCTGCCGACGCTTACCTGCAGTATCAGCGTATTTTTGAATACGGAACAGTGGGCGGCAAAATATTTATGGACGTCCTCGGCAATGCAGACGGTTTCGGTGCCGAAGTTTTTTACAAGCTGCCGATTTTCATCAACCAGTTCACCGTTACTCCGGGAGCCGGCCTTGAATTTCTGAGCGGCGACAGAACCGATTATTACTACGGAATCAGCCGTGCGGAAGCCGTGCGCGCAGGCCTTCCCTATTACCATGCGGATTTCAGCCTCTCTCCCTATGTTTCCGTGGAAGCAAGCCTCCTGACGGAAAACGGCTGGAATATTTTTGCCAACGCAAAATATGTTTTCCTCAGCAATGAAATCACCGACAGCCCCATGGTCGGCGACGAACAGCTGCTTATGCTTTCCGTCGGAGCCATGGTAACTTTTTAGGATAGTTAACTTACTTTAACAGCTTCCGGTTTCTGTCCATATTCAATCCCAAAATGATTTCAAAATTCATCGCAAGATGTTTCACCCTTTTGCCCGGCCAAAGGGTGAAACGCTTTAAATCCAAAAGCCTGCATGCATACTTTTAAAACATATCATTGCTGCCAAACCGCATTTCCCAAGCAATTATAAAAAATTTTCACTTTATCTTCCTGTCATGTTTATTAACTATTAAAGTACATCACACTTTTCTTTAAACCTGACACAGAAGCAGGCAATGCAAAACTGCAGCCTTGCTTTTTTGCAGGCAAACGTCCCTGTCACACCGATCGTGTTATAAAAAATTCAAAAACATGCCCCGGAAAAATACCCTAAAACGTTATGCAAGACTGCACCGCACAGGGAATGGACTTGCCAAATAATTGGCTCTGCGATATTTTCTCTGCATGAGCACATACGAAAAATATATTGCCATAGATTACGGCGTAAAACGGGTGGGGCTTGCCGTATGCAATACGCAGACAGGCTTTGTTTTCCCCCTCTGCACACTGGACAGAAGCGTAAAAAAAACATTTTTTGAAAAATTTTCCGCTTTGGTTGACGAACAAAAACCAAGCGCCTTTATTCTCGGACTTCCGTTCCATGAGGACGGAAGCCCCTGCATTACCACAAGTCAGGTAAAAAACTTTGCAGCCTCTCTGGCAAGACGCTATCCCCAGCCCATTTTTTTTATGGAAGAACTGCTTTCCAGTTTCGACGCAGAATGCGACATGCGCTCCCAAGGCCTGAACGCCAAAAAAATCAAACAGGCTGTCGATCAGGAAGCAGCCGTGCGGATTTTGGAATCCTTTCTGGCAAGCCCGAAAAAAATACGCTTTATCCCACGCGAAACCACACAGAAACACACTGAAGAAACAGAAAACCAAAGGACGGCGCAATGAGCAAAAAACTTTCCCTGCCCCTAAAAATTATCCTCATCCTTTTCTGTTTCGGCCTTGCAGGATTCGGATACATTGCCCATAATGCATGGACCTTCGTCCATGAACCTGCCAATCCAAAAGCGCAGGCTTTTCCCGTGGAAATCCCCAAAGGCAGTTCCCTGCAGCAGATCAGTTCTCTTTTGTACGAACAGGACATTGTCAGCAGCGCTTTCAAATTTGAACTGTATGCCCGATTCAAAAAAACAGCCCAAAACATCCAAGCAGGCACGTTTTTGCTGAGCCCCGCATGGACTCCGAAAAAAATACTGACAGAACTCACCACGGGATCGGGCATTTTATACAAAATCACCATACGCGAAGGCCTTCCGTGGTGGGAAACAGCCAAGCTTTTTGAAGAACAGGGTTACTGTACGGCGGAAGATTTCAAAGCAGTTATTTTTGACAAAGAATTTCTGGCCAAAAAAAATATCCCCTTTGAAAGCGCAGAAGGTTATCTGTACCCCGATACGTATCTGCTGCACAGGCCCAAAACTATGGACAAGGAAACAGCCGGCAAAGTGGTGAACAGGCTTGTGGATACGTTTTACCAAAAAACAGCCTCCCTGAGAAACAGCGAAACCTATCGGGAAATTTTTCAAAATCCGAAAAAACTCAATGAACTTCTGACCTTGGCCTCCATTGTTGAAAAAGAAACCCGCCTTGAAGAAGAGCGTCCCGTCGTAGCAGGCGTATACTATAACAGACTGAAAAGAAATATGATTTTGCAGGCTGATCCCACAGTAATTTACGGGCTCGGCCAAAATTTCAAAGGACAGCTTTTAAAGAAGCATTTACAAGACGCAAAAAATCCTTACAATACCTATCAGCATGCAGGGCTTCCGCCCAGCCCCATTTGTTCCCCGTCCCTCTCTGCCATAAGAGCAAGCCTTGAGCCTGCCGAACATGACTATCTTTTTTTTGTGGCAAAAGGCACCGGGGAAGGCCACGTATTTTCCACCAATCTGCGTGACCACAACAATGCCGTGCGTGAATACAGAAATTCCATAAGAAGAAACAAATAACCATGAACGAACAATTTTACGACGAAAGCAAACCGCTTTTGACCAAGGAAGAAATAAACCTTCTGCCTGCCATAAATTATGACGGAGAAATTGTGCTGGTGCGCTCCGATGAAGAGCTTTCCCTTGCCGTCAACGAACTGAAAAAAAATTCCGTTCTCGGCTTTGATACCGAAACAAGACCCAAATTCACAAAAGGAGCCATGCACCTGCCCTCTCTCATTCAGCTTGCCACTGACAAAAAAGTCTATCTTATCCAGCTGAAACACGTCACCAGCACCGAAGGCCTTGCAGAACTTTTGTCCGATGAAAACATAATCAAGGCAGGCGTTGCCATACATGAAGACTACCGCTCCCTGTCCAGAATTTTTCCTTTGGAATACCAAGGTCTTGTAGACCTTGCAAAGCTTGCCAACCAAAAAGGCCTCAAAGCCCAGGGCCTTCGCACCATAAGCGCCAATCTTCTGGGATACAAAGTCAGCAAAGGAGCGCAGTGTTCCAACTGGGCAAGCGATACCCTGAGCCATGCCCAAATCCAGTATGCCGCCACCGATGCATGGCTCGGACTTCTGCTTTACAACAGTCTTACGCAGTTTGCCGACAGCCCGAACTATACGGAACCAAACAGCCCCAAAAAGAAAAAAAAGAAATTTCGTTTTTTCGGCAAAAAAAAATCCAAAGAAAATATTGAAGAATTGATGAATTAATTTAAAACTGACCTAAACTTGCACTTTGAACTGACGAAATACTTAATAACCAATTAACCTAAAATCAAATTGAGAATGCTATGAGTCAACAACTTAACTTTCAGGCAAACAATGACAACAAGCTTGTTCAGCTTGTTTCTTTCAAAGTCAGTGACGAAGAATTCGGCATTGACATTCTTCAGGTTCAGGAAATTATCCGCATGCTCCCCATTGCAATCGTGCCTTCCGCACCCAATTTCGTGAAAGGCGTCATTGACCTGCGCGGAGAAGTCATTCCCATTATTGACATGAGAAAACGCTTTAAGCTTCCGTCCATTCCTTACAACAACGAAACAAGAATTATTGTTGTCCATACCAATGATTTTACCGTAGGATTCATTGTTGACGCCGTATGCGAAGTTATCCGCATAAAAGAATCCGCCATCGAACCCGCTCCGCCCGTACTCACCAACGTCAACGGCGACGGTTCCAACTATATCCGCGGCGTAAGCAAACTGGAAAAAGGCCTGCTTATCCTGCTTGACCTCAATAATCTCATCAGCTTGGAAATTCTGGAAGAACTCATGAACAGCGCCAAAAATACACCGTCAGCATCTTCTGCGGAATAAACATGCCGGCAAATAAAATTTCTGCAGGGCAATATCAAACGGTATTGCCCTTTTTTCGTGCCTGAGCGGACTTTACTTTTTCGCGGCTTCGGCGTATCTTCATAAAAAAAGGAGGGCTGCCATGAGCTATTCACAATACATGGACATCGCCAACGCCGTCATGTGGGAAAGCATCAAAAACACCAATTACAACTCCCACAACACAAGCAGGGAATATAAGCCCGTTGCCTTTAATTTCACCTCCTATGCGGACAGAGCGCCCGAAACCTATATTTACCCCTATGCAGATACCTTCAATCCCTTTGTCATGATCGAAGGTTCCTATGAATCATTCACATCCTTTGTCTATAAGCTCATTAATCCCGAAACCTATCATCCTTCCATGCTGCTTACGCCCGATCCGCAGACCAATACATTCACCATTACCAATTATGAAGCCATGCAGACCTTTCTAAGCTCACACCCTGCCATGAGCATTGACCCTGAAAATTCCTACGGCGTCATTATCAACGAAAAAGCATAAACCGAACGGACAAAAAAATCGCACATTTTTTAAAAACAAAACTACTGCATAGTGCAATTATGCGATATTACAAACTTTTTAACTATTTTTGCCCTTACAGCCCCTCTGCAGAGTGATTATTAAAAAACATAATTTTTAAGTTGACAAAAGCACAGCTCTTGAATAATATTATTTAACGATTTATGCCGAAGTGGTGGAATTGGTAGACACGCTGGTTTCAGGTTCCAGTGCAGCAATGCGTAGGAGTTCGAGTCTCCTCTTCGGCACCATTTATCCCAATTATTTGTCAATGAAATATTGCAATAATTGGTTTTTTTTATCTTTTTTTTTTGCTGATTTGGCTGTTTTACCCCAAAAAGCCCGTTTTTATAAAGTAGGGCACGACTGTGGGTCACCATTTGAGTTTTAGCGGGTCACAGATTGTTTATTTATGAGAAAATAGCCATGCAAACAGCAAGCCTAAAAATCTCCGACAATCTCCCCCAAAATATTCTCCCCAAAGCCGTTCTTGACAGCGACCTCGAAACTCCTTCTTTCACCGCTCCTTCAAAAACATTCAGCGTTCCCCAAGTTACCTTTACAAAAAAGGCAACATCTTTTATTTTCGTTATAAGTTTACGGCAAAAGAAAAAAAGTTATTATGGAACAAAACACAGTCAGTATCCGTATAGACAGCCAGCTGAAAAAAGATTTTGAAGAGTTCTGCAATAATGTGGGCATGAACATGACCACGGCAATTTCTATTTTTGCCGAAAAAGTTATGAAAGAACAGCGTATTCCTTTTGAAATTTCAGCAGACCCGTTTTACAGTGAAGAAAATATGAAGCGTTTGCGCAAATCAAAACAGCAGATGGAACAAACCGGCGGAACAATCCATGAAGTAACCAATGATTAAAGCATGGTCTGATGATACATGGTCTGATAATGTATGGTCTGATGACGCATGGGACGATTTCTTGTATTGGCAGCAGCAAGACAAAAAACTAAAAAACTACTTGAATTAATTAAAGATATTGTCAGAAACCAATATGAAGGAATAAGCAAACCTGAACGCTTATCAGGGGATTTGTCCGAATATGTGCAGGAACAATCCCCTGCAGATTCAATAAAATACAGTTACCAAAAGCTTCCCTTTTAACCCCAACCATAGGTGAAATACTATGCATTAAAATTCTTGCCTTTCGGCAGACAAGCAAAACATATTACATTGATTTTATTATAAAAATCCCCCCCCCTAACCGCTCCCCAAACACCGTTTTAAATTTATGGATTATTGTTTCAGCAAGATACAATAATATTTTCAGCCTGTTCTTTTTTGAGGAAAATACGAAGTCCGCCGGCATTGGTCAGAATAAAATGCTCTCCCTGCCCCAGTCTGAAAGCCGGTGCGTTTTCAACATATTCCAAAACCAGAACATCGCCTTTTTGAATATTGTATGCCTGCATCAGCCTTTGCGCACTCTGCCCTCCGATGATTTTTTCCACTTTGAAAGGAACAGCAGCCGAGCTTGCGGCAAACTGAATAAGCTCTCCTTTTTCCAAAGATCCCATTTCCAAGGTTCCCAAGATTTTTGCGGCAAGTCCCTCTGAAAGTCTTTCCCGTCTTTTTTGGTTGATACGGGTGATATATTCCATAGGCGGAAGGACACGGATCATTTCAAATTCCTGTTCTTCGTGTATTCCCAATGCATGCAGGGCATTCAAAAGTTCTTCGCCGCCTTCAAGGGTCTCAATATGTCCTTTTTCGCCTGCTTTCATTTCCGTTAGGGCGATAATTCTTCCGTCGCTGAGATGTCCCAATATTTTTCCGCCCATTCCCCCGCTTAAAACCGTTTCACCGCCCTTATGACGTATTTTTACTGTATGCATGTCAAGTTCTGCATCCAAGCGGTACACTGTCTGTCCGACGGTAATTCCTGTATGAAAAAGTTCCTGCTCAAGCTTTTGAGAGGAAATTCGCTCAAGACGGAGTTTTGCTCCGTGCGGTGCATTGCTGAAAGCCGTAAACATCTATGCCTCACTGTGTTTAAAAATATCAGGGAGTTTTGCAGCGGATTTTGCCGTATAGCCCAAAATGCCTATGGTACTGAGATTATGCAAAAGTGCGGATTTAACAGGTGAAAGTTTTCCCATCACTGCCAAAAGCA
>CALUWZ010000094.1 GCA_944324625.1 uncultured Mailhella sp.
GGGTACTTGTCCAGTTTTTCATAATCAAGATAAACCCTTACCCCTTTGCCGTTGTATTTGTTGAACAGGCTCATGGCATAACGGCCGTTATCGCAGATTTTCATCCAGCCGTTGCCTATGGTGCAGGGCGTCAAAATCTGTATGGCATCGGGAAGGCACTGCCCTGTTTCACTGATTGCATTATACAGCCCGTGGTCTTCCAAAAACGGAGCTACGCATTGTTTTGCAAGTTCCACCATATATGCGCCGAGCATAATGCCGGGAGCAGGATAACCGTGAAATTTGGCTGCAACTTCTTTAAATTCTTCATGGGTATAAGGACCTAATTTCATAAACTCCCCTTTATAAAAGCATATCTTCTCTCAGAAATGGCATGTTTTAACTTTCTTGTCAAAACAATTTTAAATTTTATTTTCAAGGTACTTTACAATTTTTTTGTTTTGCATATAGTAATAACTGTTTTCAAGTTTTTTGGGCTACGGCAAAAGCTATGCCCCTAAAACCGACGAGCAATCTCAGGGTATAACCGGAAACAGTTATGCCTCCCATGATATCCGATAAGGACGAGGAAAGAAAACACTTCTTGCTTTCATACCTTTTGGCATGTCGTGGAAAAGTTAAACACCAAGGAGAAAGGTATGAAAAAAATCCTTCTTGCTTTGCTGTTTTTAACTCTTCCAAGCCACGCTTCTGCAGAAACGCTCACTGTTTCTGCCGCGGCAAGCTTAAGCAATGCTTTCACAGAGTTAAAAACCGAATTTCTCAAAGAACATAAAGGCCTTGACCTTTATACCAATTTTGCTTCCTCCAACAATCTGCTCAGACAAATGGAACAGGGCGCTCCTGCGGATATTTTTGCGTCCGCCGATCAGGAAACAATGGACAAAGCCGAGGCAGCAGGGCTTATCGAAGAAAAAACACGGGTTAATTTTGTGCAGAATGCTTTGGTGCTGGTCACTCCCAAGGACAGCAGCCGCATACAAAAAATTGAAGATCTGCCAAAAGCCGAACATCTTGCCATCGGCAGCATTGAAACCGTGCCCGCAGGCCGCTATGCCCAAAGCGTTTTGCAGCAGCTGGGCCTTTGGAACAGCCTGCAGGACAAATTTGTATACGGCGAACACGTGCGCCAGGTATTGGACTACGTTGCCCGAAGCGAAGCGGACGCAGGCTTTGTCTATATGACGGACGCGTTCATTGCCAAAGAAAAAGTCAATATCCAAGCCGTACTGCCTTCAAAAGAAAAAATCATTTATCCCATTGCCGTAACCAAAAACAGCCCTAACAAAATCATGGCCGAACAATTCCTTGCCTTTGTCCTTTCCGATAAGGGACAGGAAATTTTGGCAAAATACGGCTTCAGCAAACCATAAGCCATACCGCTTTTCAGCCATGAATCAGGATATTTTTTTTCCGCTTGTGCTTTCATTGAAAGTATCGTTTCTTGCGGTGTGCTGTGCGGGCGTGCCTGCCGTGTGGTTTGCCCACATTATGGCACGGAAAAAAGGCATGTTTTCTGCCTTCATGGACAGCCTCTGCACTTTGCCCCTTGTCCTGCCTCCCACCGTTTTAGGCTATTTTCTTATTTTGCTGCTCGGCAAAAAAGGTATTCTCGGTTCATGGCTGAACGCTTACGGCATACAGATCATGTTTACTTGGCAGGGAGCTGTCATTGCCTGCACCGTCGTGATTTTTCCGCTCATTTACAAGTACAGCCGCGTCGCCTTTTCGCAGGTAGACCAAAAACTGCAGGACAGCGCCGCAACACTGGGAGCTTCGGAATTTAAAATCTTTTTTACCGTCAGCCTGCCTCTTGCCCTGAAAGGCATTTTTGCGGGAATTATGCTTGCCTTTGCCAGAGGACTCGGCGAATTCGGCGCAACGCTGATGATTGCGGGAAACATTCCCTACAAAACCCAAACCCTTGCTCTTGCGATTTACGCATCGTTTCAAAACGGCGACGATGAAAACGCCCTGTTTCTGGTGCTTATAACCTCACTGCTCTGCATTGCCGTGCTGTGCATTGCCGAATACTGTCTGGAAAAAAAAATGGTATTTAAAAATTTATAAAAATATGCTTACTGTCAGAATACAAAAACAATTCCGTTCGTCCGTTTCCGATTTTTTTCTGAATACGGATTTTACCCTGCGCAAAGAAGACGGCACAGCAGTCTTTTTCGGCGCGTCAGGCTCGGGAAAAACACTGACTTTTCAAGGCATATCCGGCTTGTACAAACCCGACCGCGCCTTTATCAAATTCCGAAACACCCTGTTTTGCGATACGGAAAAAAATATTTTCCTGCCGGCACAGCAGCGGAAAATCAGTTATGTTTTTCAGGATTATGCCCTTTTTCCGCATTTGACTGTCCTGCAAAACGTCGCCTATGCCAAATCGGGGCTTTGGGTCAAATTCCTTTCCAAAAGCATTAAAGAAGAATGTTTGGAACTTTTAAAACAATTTCGGATCGAAAACCTGAAAAATCATTATCCTTCCCAGCTTTCGGGCGGACAAAAACAGCGTGCAGCCCTTGCCCGGGCAATCCTTGCAAAATCCGAACTTCTGTTTTTGGACGAACCGTTTTCCGCCCTTGATCCCCTGCTTCGGGAAACCATGCGCAGAGAACTTCTGGCCAACCTCCAAAAAACAGCCATTCCTGCCGTACTCATCACCCATGATCCCGAAGATGTTCTGTTTTTTGCCGATACGCTCATTATTTTTAAAGACGGCACGACCCAAAAAATAGAACATGTCAAAAAACAGGGACTTACAGAACAAACCATTAAACCGTTTCTGCTTGATTTGCTGAAGTGACGCAGACAGTTCTGCAAAAAAAATCCTCCCTAAGCGGAGGATTTTTTTATACATTGTCAAAAGTTCAATAATTCGGCACATTAATACGGCATGCCTATTCTTGTTGCTGTATGCAGCGTATCGGCAAAAAAAGTCATGCGGCACAAAATCACGCCTGCAAGAACCAAAAGTCCCATAACTATGCAGCGCCTGCCTATAAGTGACATGACAAGAGCAAGCACAAGACAGGCAATACCGCCCCAAAACGGCACGGAAGAAAGCCACAGGGCTGCAGTTTCCTGACTGAGCACATCGCCGCCCTTCCAGACAAAAGGCAGAGCCGCAAGCAAAATGACCAAAATGACCAATAAAAACGTACGCATTTTGCTGACGCCGTTTTCTTCTGCCATTTGTGTCAGGGAAGTACCGAGACAGAGCGCACTCAAAGCAAAAATGCACATTGGCACGGCATTGCTGATTACAGGCATGGAAACAGGAGCATACGTCAGCCCCTGAATGACAATGCCCGCAATGCCGAACACCGCGGCGGCAAATACAAACAGCTTGCTGCGTCTGAATATATTAATCAAAGCAAAAAATGCAAAAATCCCAAACACCAGCCCTTCACGGCTGAGCCATGAATTGGAAAGGTTCACAAGCGCAGTCATGGCGCGCTTGGGATCTCCGAGATGAAAAAGAGATGCCAAAAGCCCGAGAGAAGCCAAAACAAACACAGTCAGCCATTCTCTTCTGAAACTGAACAAGCCTATGCATTCGGTTCTGGTTTCGCGCCATGCAGCCACAAGGGAAATCCCCACAGCCGCTTGGGTAAGAGCGGTAAAAAATACTAAAGGAAATTCGTAATTCATTGTTTACCCCCTTACAATACGCGGTTTTTTGGGAAGAATAAATCTTGTGGAAGGATTAAGACGCTTCATGGCAGGGTAACCGGCAGGATATTGTTCGTATTTGCTTTCGTCAATTTCGTTCAAATCCACAAGAGTCAGAGCCTGAGTCGGACAGGCCTGCACACAGGCAGGCAAAAGCCCAGCATCAATGCGTTCATAGCACATGCTGCATTTTTCCGCATGTTTTTCCTGACTGTTGAAACGGGGAGCGCCGTAAGGGCAGGAACGTATACAGTTGGTACAGCCGATACAGGTTTCCTGATGATGAACCACTATGCCGTCTTCGCGTTTTTCATAAGAAGCCGTCGGACAGGCTTCAAGGCAGGCAGGTCTGTCGCAGTGATTGCAGGCAAGAGACAAAAAGGCACGTTCACGGTGCGGATAAATGGCTTCGTCAAGGGGATAAACCTGACGCCAAACCATATCAGGGGCAAGCTGATTGAAATTCTTGCATGCCATGGCACAGCCGCGGCAGCCTATGCACCTGTCCATATCAACCAAAAAAGCATATCGTTTACTCATGCCCTACCTCCTAAACTCGTACAATGTCCACAAACTGGTCATGGAGCGCCACGCCGGGAGCCCCTGTTTTCATTGCCCCCATATCAGCCGCGCAGTCATCAACCACATTCTGAACATTGAACGTTAATTTTCTGAACCATGCTTCATACATAACAGCACAGTCTTTCAAAACATTGTCCGTCAGCTTGGCACGAACGACCACTTCGCCGATTTTATTGAAAACCCTAACTGTATCAAGGTCTTTAATACCCTTTTCTTTGGCTGCTTCGGGATGAATATAAACAAAAGGTTCAGGATAAAAATTTTCCATCCAGTCAATATTCACGAACTGGGAATGCAGGGCAAACTGCACATGGGGCGTAAGCAGCTTGAACGGAGCGTCAGGCTTGCGCACTTCAACGTATTTGGGCAGAGCATTAAAACCGTTTTGTTCACAAAGTTCGGACTTAAATTCATATTTTTTGGAAGGAGTCATAAATTCCCGCGTATTCCATGACGCAGAAGAAGGCAGCTTGGCTTTGCGCGGACCGTTGCGCAAATCTTCCCAACTGTTTATTCCGAAAAGGTCATAAATACCCTGATTGAATTCCTTAATCATCCATTCCTTGGCATCAATCTCCTGCGGGAACGTGCAGGACCCCGGTTCTTTTGCGTTCATGGCTTTGGAGAGCAATGCCGCAATTTCAATATTGCATTTTGCCTCATGCATGGGCTTCACGGCCTGTTCGTTCAGGGAAAGCCAGTAATGCCAATAGGAAGCGTTCACAGTCCATTCCTCAAACAGGGTGGTGACGGGAAGAACAATATCGGAATGGCGTACGGTTTCCGTAAAGAACTGTTCCACGGACACCACAAATTCCAGTTTGTCGAATGCCTTTTCCAGTTTGTTTCTGTCAAAGTCCTGAGCAAAAGGATTTTTACAGGAAATCCACAGCATTTTCAGTTCAGGGTCTTTGGAATCCAAAATTTCCTGCGCTGTTTTGTTAATATTGTATGCTCTGTCGCTGTACGCAGCAGTGCTTTCCCCGGCAAAGTCAAACTCCCCTTTCGGCCCTGTTGCGCCGACAAATCCTACTGAACCTTCCGGCTGTTTCTGAATCATGGCGTGATAATTGAATCCCCATGTACGCAAATGGCCGTATCTGGCACCGCCGCCTTCCACGCCGATATTGCCGCTCATGGCAACAAATGCATCAATGGCACGGACCATAGCTCCGCCGTTGGTATGGCGCTGCATGCCGTATCCAATCCACACGGCGGCAGGTTTTGCCTTGGCAAATTCTTCAGTCAGAGCTTTAATGTTTTCGGCGGGAATACCGCATATCTCTGAAGCCCATTCCACCGTGATGTTTTCTCTCAGATAATCTGCAAACTCTTCAAAACCCACTGCATGATTGGTCACAAAATCATTGTCCACAAGACCCAAATCCAGCAGATGACGGGCCATGCCGAGGGCCAGAGCGCCGTCAGTGCCTATTTTGATCTGCCAGTATTCATCGGCTTTTGCCGCAGTCTGAGTCAAAATCGGGTCAATAACCACCACTTTTGCTCCGCGGCTTTTGGCCTCATAAATATATTTCATGGTGTGCATGGAACACCATGCAGGATTGGCTCCCCAAATTATTATGTATTTTGCCTTTACCATGTCTTCAGGGTCATTGCACCACATATCGCCCAAATCATAGTTTTGGGCATCAATGCCTGCAGGCCAGCAGGGCGTGCCCACAAAGCGCGTCGTATACCCGAGGGAAGACATCATTCCTTCCACCCCGTAATTGGTAATGCCGAAATTGCCTGAATATTTTGTCAGGCCAAGGCCGAGCAGACTTCCGTCACGTTTTTTGATATCCAAAATCTTATCGGAAATAATGTCCATAGCCTCTTCCCAAGAAATGCGCCGCCAGTTCCCGGAACCGCGCTTGTCTTGGATCATGGGGTATTTTACACGGTCAGGACTGTATAAGCGACGCGGATAAGTATACCCTTTGACGCACAGCGCACCTTTGGTAAAAGTTGATTCCGGCGCACCTTCCACAAACTGCACCACACCGTCTTTTACATAGGTTTTAATACTGCATGTATCATAGCAGTTGCGGGGACAGGCATTCCTGAATATCTGATAGGCATCAGGGTCAAAAGTGCCCGCCTGTGCTTTTTGAGGCACAAGCAGTCCTGACGGCAGTCCGCCTATTGTTCCTGCCACACCTGCAGACAACAGGCCCTTCAAAAAGCCGCGGCGACTAGAAACAGGTTCCAACTTTTTCATATATACTCCTTTGCAGGCTATTTCTTAACCATTCTTCCAAGGCGGTCAAAATCAAATTTATTTCCGCAGAATCCGAAGCCTGACGGGCTTTTTTCAGAAAAGACGGCAGCCATTTGCCTATATGCTCTTCTGTCAGCCAATGCAAGGCTTCCAAAATCTGTTCTCTTGTTCCGCTGTTTTTTTCATTTTTCAGGCACAAAACCAAAATAAGCCATGCCTCAAGCTCATAGGCCAGAAAATCAACAGGCTCGCCTCCATAGGGAACGGCAAGTTTCAGACTGCGGAACAAATCCCTGACTTCCAAGGTAGATTTTCCCATTAATAGCGGTTCTTCG
>CALUWZ010000095.1 GCA_944324625.1 uncultured Mailhella sp.
ATATCGAAACGTCTTGTGCATATTGCTGAAAATATTGTCGGCCCCATTCCGGGCGGCTTGGCTATTTCTACGGCTCTTGCCTGCGTATTCTTCGGTGCCATTTCAGGTTCCGGACCCGCAACGACTGCCGCCGTCGGCATGCTTATGATTCCGGCCATGGCCTGCAGAGGCTACAATAAAGCCTACGCCGCTGCAACCACGGCTACCGCAGGCGGTATCGGTATTATTATTCCGCCCAGCATCCCCATGGTTATTTACGGCGTTACCGGTCAGCAAAGTATTGCAAAAATGTTTATGGCAGGTATTATCCCGGGCTTCTGTATTGCGCTTGCCCTCAGCATTGCCCACTATTTCCTCTGCCGCAACCTGAAAACCGAAGGACTTGCATGGTCCCGTGTTGCACTGAAAAAAGCCATGCGTGACGGTTTCTGGTCTGTCATGGCTCCGGTTATTATTTTGGGCGGCATTTATGCAGGTACCTTTACGCCTACCGAAGCTGCGGTTGTTGCCATTGTGTATACTGTTATTGTCGGTGTGTTTATTCACAGAGAACTTACGTTCAAGGCATTCATGAATTCCCTGAAGACTACTTCATGGCTGACGGGCCGTGTGCTTGTTTTGGTTTTCACCGCAACTGCATTCGGCTACCTTTTGACCGCTTATCGTCTGCCCATTTATATTGCGGAATGGATGCTCAACTTTACCGATAACGTTTATGTTGTTTGGGGCTTGGTGGTTCTTTTCCTGCTGTTCCTCGGCATGTTCATGGAAACTCTTGCCATTATCATGCTGGTAACTCCTGTTTTGCTTCCGCTTATGACCGCATTCGGCGTGGATCCGATTCACTTCGGTATCGTGCTCATCTGCTGCTGCGCCGTCGGTTTTGCCACACCTCCGCTCGGCGAAAACATGTTTGTTGCATCAGGTATTTCCAACGAAAGTTTGGAAGCCATTTCCGTGAAGGCTTTGCCTCTTGTTGCAATTAACCTTGTTGCCATTTTCATTATCGTTATCTTCCCGCAGCTTGCGTTGTGGCTCCCAAGCTTGATTGAACAGTAACATTGCAGAACTTCTCGGGGGATTTGAGAAGCGCAAAGAATAAAGAGCGGTTTATCCGCTCTTTTTTTTGGCTTTGGGCAGTATTCGGATTTGCCGTTTTTGCCCCGCGGAGAGTACGTGCGCCTGCCCGAAAATTTGGATAACGGTTTTGCGGATGTTTCTGCAGAGAAAAATCACCGCAAAAAGGGTAGCATATTTTTAAAAATCGTGTTACTAACAGAAAACATTAAATCGCCTGCCGGGGTAACGAACGTGAAAGCCAAGCTGATGCATTGTTTTTTTATTGTAATGCTGTGTTTTTTGCAGGCCTGCGACAATGGCGCGGGCAAATCTTCTGAGTCTGAACAGCCGGAACAAGCGGCAGCGGCAGAAAACAGGCAGGACGGTACGGCTCTTCGGAACGAAACGGTTACCGACTGCTACGGACGGAAAATACGTATTCCTGCCGAAATAAAGCGTGCTGTCTGCGTGGGCAGCGGCGCATTGCGCATGCTTATGTATCTGCAGGCGGAAAACCTGCTGGCAGGAACGGAAAGCACTGATCTGAATTATGCCGAAGACCCCAAGCGTGACTATGCCTATGTTTTTCACGAAAAACTGCAAAGCCTGCCTGTGGTCGGCAAGGGCGGCGGTTCTTCTTATACGGCGTATCCTGAAGCGCTTTTGGAGGTTAAGCCTGACGTGATTTTTTCGGGCTATACCAAGGAGGGAACGGAGCAGCTTGCCAAGGAAACCGGTATTCCCGTAATAGGCGTGCGTTATGAGAGCAAAAATTTTGTGGACGAAAGTTTTTATTCATCCCTGCGGTTAATGGCAGACGTGCTTGGCAGGGAGAAAAGGGCAGAGGAGCTTTTGGCGGTGATTGACGCCTGCAGGGCTGATCTGCAAAAGCGCACGCAGGGCGTACGGACGGAAAAAATTGTTTATGTGGGCGCAGTGTCCTATAACGGTTCCCACGGCTTTTCGGGAACGTATTCAAAATTCGGGCCTTTTACGGCAATTTCCGCACGCAATGCGGCAGACAGTGCCGAGCGCGAAGGCTTTTACGAAGTGGATTTGGAACAGGTTTTGGTATGGAATCCCGATATTATTTTTCTTGACCCAACCAACGGCCATATAACGGAACAGGAATATGCCGCGCGCTCCGCGTATTTTGACAGACTTTCGGCCGTACAGGCAGGGGAAGTCTATTCCATGCCCTCATTTAATAATTATTCCACCAACATAGCTTATTGCCTTATTAATGGGTATTGGGCAGGCAGCATAATTTTTCCCGAGCGGTTTGAGGATATAAATTTGGCGCAAAAGGCCGATGAAATATTGGAAATTTTCTTGGGCAAGGCGTATTTTGCAGATATGCGAAAATTGGGCCTGCCCTATGAAAAATTGTCCTTCGGCAGGGCAAAGCAATAACATAAAGGCAAAGCGTTATGTATCAGTTCGGCACTCATACCACCTATCAGGGCTATATCCGCTATAACTGCGGGGCTGTGCTTATGATGTCGCTGCTTTTGCTGGCCGTTGTTCTGTGTTCGCTTATGACGGGTTCCGCAGGGCTCGGCCTGACCGATGTTTTTCTGGCCTTGGCAGGGAAGGGCTCTTCCATGGCGGAAACGGTTTTGTGGAATGTTCGACTGCCCAGAATCTGTACGGCTGTGGCTGTGGGCATTGCCCTTTCTCTTGCAGGATGCATGATGCAGAATGTGCTCCGAAATCCCTTGGCGTCTTCTTCCACCCTCGGAGTTTCGCAGGGAGCGAGCTTTGGGGCGGCTTTTGCCATTGTGTTTTTGGATGCAGGCCTTTATGCGGAAAGTTCTTTTTTCACTTTTTCCCAGTCATGGCTTATAACGCTTTGCGCGTTTGCGGGCGGTTTGTGCACCACGGCGGTGATCTTGGGGCTGTCACGGCTTGCCGGCGTTTCCCCGGCGGGAATGATTTTGGCGGGCGTTGCGCTGAGTTCCCTGTTTATGGGCGGCACTGCCATTATCCAGTATTATGCCGATGATATTAAGGTTGCGTCCGTGGTGTATTGGACATTCGGCGATTTGGGACGCACGGGCTTCGGCAGGACCGGCATTATTTTTTTGGCTTCTTTGCTTGCCTTTGTGTTTTTTTACTGCAATTGCTGGAATTACAATGCGCTGGAAAGCGGAAGCAATACGGCAAAAAGCCTTGGCGTGCAGGTGGACAGGCTTGTGGTGGCTACCATGGTTGCGGCGACGCTTATTGCGTCTGTGGCGGTTGCTTTTGTGGGGACAATTAGTTTTGTGGGGCTTGTTGCTCCGCATATTTCCCGTTTTTTTGTGGGCAATAATTACCGTTTTTTGCTGCCCTGTTCTGCGCTCATGGGTGCCATTATCATGGTTATGGCTGAACTTGTGTCCAGAACTGCGGTCAGTCCGAGCATATTGCCCATCGGGGCGCTGACGTCTTTTTTGGGCGCTCCCGTATTTTTATATATGATATTTAAAAAGGGCGGAGTGAAATGATTGAGGTTACGGATTTAAGTTTTGCCTACGGGAAAAAGGAAATTTTGCACCATATCAGTTTTCATGCCCTTGAAGGCGAGTGTGTGGGAATTTTGGGCAATAACGGAGCCGGCAAAAGCACGCTGATTTCCTGCATTAACCGCATAAAAAAGCCCAGTTCCGGCAATGTTGCGGTGAACGGTAAGAACATCAACAGTCTTTCCTGCCGTCAGATAGCCCGTCATATTTCTTATGTGGCGCAGAAAAACGAACTTTGCCGCACCACTGTTTTTGATTCCGTGCTTCTCGGCAGAAAGCCGTATTTTAAATGGACGGCAGGCAAAGAAGACATACGGCTTTGCGATGAAATGCTGTCCTGCCTGAATCTGAGTGCGCACAAAATGCGCTTTATCGACGAACTGAGCGGCGGCGAAGTGCAGAAAGTCATGCTTGCCCGTGCCTTTGTGCAGGAACCGAAAGTTCTTTTGCTGGATGAGCCCACCAATAATCTTGACCCCAAAAATCAGTATGAAATCATGGAACTTGTCAAACAGGCGGCTGAGGAAAAGAAAATTACCGTGCTTATGGTTCTGCATGATTTGAATCTTGCCCTGCGTTACTGTGACAAGTTTATGTTTATCAAGGACGGCTGCATGCATGCTTACGGCGATGCGTCCATTGTGACGTCCGAGCTTCTGCGCGGCGTATATGCGATTGACGCCGATATTGTGAATATTGACAATAAAAAAGTCGTGATGATAGGCTGAAGTGCAGAGAAGAGATTTATGGACAAAAACGCACTGCAGACAAAATGGCAGGAGGCATTCAATGCCGAAATCCAAAAACGCATGTGGGACGCCAAGGCGGAACGTTACGGCAAACGGCCCGTGCCGTCCCCTGAAACGGATTTTTTTCTGCTTCAGCTTATAAGCGGAACAGGGGCATGCTTACCTGAAGACAAGCTTTTGCTTGGCGGCAGGTTTTTGTCTGACTGCGGACAGCATGCGGACGCCGCAAAAGAAAGGCAAAATGCGGTTTTGCCCAATTCTGTGCAGGCACATTTTGCGGAGGAAATGAAAAATTGGTCGGTGCTTGACGTGGGCTGCGGAGCGGGTCTGTATTCCATAGGACTTGCGCCTTACGTGAAAAAGGTTGCGGGCATTGACATTTCCGAAAAAATGATTGATTCCGCCAAGGAAAAAGCAAAGCAGGAGCACTGCGGAAACTGCGAATTTCTGTGTCTTGACTGGGCAGAGGCAGATCTTGGCAGATTGGGATTTGAAAAAGCCTTTGATATGGTTTTTGTGCACATGTCCCCTGCGGTGCACAGTTACGCTACTTTTGACAAATTGGTGAATGCAGCCATAAAACGCTGTGTTTTTGCCGTGAATACAAGACGTACGGATATGATTCTGGACAGGGCGCTGGAGTATGCAGGCATAAGGGGCATGCAGGCGCACAGGGACAGACAGGTGCCGTATATTTTTGAATATTTGTGGGAAAATGGGTTTTGTCCGCAGGTCAGGTATGAAAAAGAAAAGTGGCAAAGCCCGTATACTGCGGAAGAAATGACGGCATGGTGCCTTGACAGGGCACGCCTGCATACGGCTTTGAGCTCCGAACAGGAAAAGCGCATTGCCGCTTTTGTGCAGGAATTGGCCGGACAATGCGAATGCGGAGTTCTGCAGGAAGAAATTTGTGTAACGACAGTTGTTTTTGACTGGATGATAAATTCTTAAAGGAAGGGAATATGCAGACTGAATGGGAAAAATGCGTTGCTTTCCACGGCCATGAATGCGGCGGTTTAATGATAGGCTATAAAGCCGTGCTGCTTGCCCGTGAGCTTTTAAACCTTGATGCCTCTGCCTTTTCCGCGGATGAGGAACTGGTGTGCATTACGGAAAACGATGCCTGCGGCGTGGACGCAGTGCAGGTTCTTTTGGGCTGCAGCGCAGGCAAGGGCAATTTGCTGTACCATCTGCAGGGCAAGCATGCTTTCAGTTTTTACAAGCGCAAAAGCGGCGAGGCCGTGCGCATTGTGCTGAAGCCTCTGCCTGAGGGCGTAAACCGCGGCAATTCTCTTGCCTATTACAGGGACAGGGAGCCTGCCGAACTTTTTGAGGTAAAAAAGCCGAGTCTGACTCTGCCTGCAGAGGCCGTGTGCTTTCAGTCCAAAGCCTGCGAGCTGTGCGGGGAAATGACGGCGGAAAATTTTTTGCGCCTGCAGGAAGGAAAAATCGTGTGCAGTGCCTGTTTTAAGCATTACGGCAGATTTTTGTAAAATTTAGTCCGTTGTGATTATGAAAAAGGAAAAAGCCTGCCGTATCGGCAGGCTTTCTTGTGGAATTTCTTTGCCGCCAAAAAAGGGAAGAAAAGGGGCAGGACTGTGTCTGAGTAAATTTTGGCGTTCCGCCGCGTAGAAACCTTTGCCTGTTTGCCTGTTACGTTAAGTTTGGGGATATTCCGCCTGTATTTTTCTGCTGCGCCGTTTCTTTCTGTTCTTTGGGTTCAGGCTTTGTTTTTTCTGTTTCTGCAGGCAGCCGCTGTTTGCCTTTGGTATACTGGTAAATAAGCTCAAAGAGCTTTTGCGGCTGGAACGGTTTGGCTATATGGTCATTCATGCCTGCCTGCAGACAAAGTGCGATGTCTTCGGAAAAGGCATTGGCAGAAAGGGCAATAATCGGAACGGTATTGTCAGGCCTGTTCATGGCGCGGATTTGTTTTGCGGCTTCCAAGCCGTCCATTTCAGGCATTTGCAGATCCATGAGTATGATATCGTAAAAGTTTTCCGCTGATCCGGAAAAAAGGTCGACGGCTTCTTTGCCGTTCCATGCCTTATTGACCAGCATATCTTGGCTTGTCAGCAGTTTGTGGGCGATTTCCATGTTGATTTTATTGTCTTCCACCAAAAGCACATGCACATTTTCCAAATTGACTTCTTCTTTTTCTTCGCCGTGTTCTTGCACGGTATCTTTTTCGGCGGCTTTAAAGGGCAGGATAACTGTTACTTTCGTGCCTTTGTTCAGTTCGCTTTCGATATTGATTTCTCCGTTCAGGCTGGTGACAATGTTTTTTACTATGGGCATGCCAAGCCCCGTGCCCAGAACTTCTTTGGCGCCGAAAAGAATTTCGCGCTGATAGGGAATAAAGATTTTTTTCAGAAATTCCTTGGTCATGCCTATTCCGGTATCTTCAATGACAAATTGGAATTTTGCCTTGCTGCTGCGGTCAAGCTGACGGAC
>CALUWZ010000096.1 GCA_944324625.1 uncultured Mailhella sp.
CAAAGTTCAGCCATAGTGGTGGGGCAGCTTATCGGGCGCAGGCGCAAGGATGCCGCTTTGAAACTGGGACGTTTCAGTCTGAAAATTGCCATATTGGTTTCTGTTTCCCTTTCTTTCTGCCTTGCTCTTGCCGGGCCGTGGCTTATTCCCCTGCTTACGGAAAACGCGTATATTATTTCTCTTTGCCTGATAATTTTATGGATTGACGTTGCCTTGGAAGTGGGACGTGCCGTCAATATTTTGGGCGGAAGAATGCTGAGCGCCGCCGGCAATCCCGAATTTGCCTTTGTTGTGGGCGTTATTGTAATGTGGGGCGTGGCGACGCTTGGAGCCTATGTGTTCGGGCTTTGGCTCGGATACGGCCTTATCGGTATGTGGATTTGCTTTACTGCAGACGAATGTCTGCGTGCTTTTTTTATTTGGCGGCATTGGGCAAGCCAGAAGTGGGCAAAGAAAAATTTAATCCATGGCAGGTAGTTTTTTCTTGGGACTGCTTCTTTTTACGGCAAACACCAAGCTTGATTTCTGCAGGAGCGGTACGGGGATAAGCCCTGTATCGCTTTTTTGTATTCTTGGGTTTGCGGTGATTTTTTGCCGGTCAGGTTTTGCAGTTTTGTCTGCAGCTGCGGGCTGACGCACGGAAATTCAGTCAGGGGCAGGGAACAGACAATATGCGGGCAAAAGCTTCTTAAAGGACAGAGGCAGGCTTTGGCGGTGAGCCGTACTGCGTGCGCGGCAGTGACGGTTTCGTTGTCAATGGCTGAAAGATACTGAAAATTTGTTCTTTGGCAGACAAATTCAGATTTAAAGAACCGTGACGGATTTTTGCAGCATGGATAAATTATTCTGTAATATCATATAAATATAAAAAATATCGCTCTGTTCTTTTTCGAGAAAATTCGTCCAGTCCCTGAAATGGGGAATTTGTTCGGGAAGAATAATGCTGATTTCTTTTAAATGGACAAGGGGAAGTTTTGCCCGATATCTTTTAACATTGGTTTTATCCGCAAGAAGACGGATTTTTTTGTCTGTTTTTTGCAGTTCTTTTTTTATGCGGCAAAAATCCTGATAATTTTTTTTCAGGGAATTTTGCGCAAATAACGTGTTTTTGGACGGATTTTGCAGACTGAACGGGTTTTGGCAGAGTTTGCCGTAAAAACAGTACAGGGTATTCAGTTCTTTTTGCAGTATTTCGATATGGATTAAAATTGTTCCCAAGGAGGGGGCGGATTTTCTGCGGATTTTCGGGACGCAAAGATATCTGTTTTTGCGGAATATATGAACAAGGGTCAGAGAGACTGCATAAACAGAAAGGCAAAGCAAGGCGGCAGGCAGAAAATTATTAAACATAAAAACTCCTTATGGTAAAAAAAATAATTATACCATGAGGAGTTTAAATTGTAATGAGCAAAAAATAATTTTTTCAGGAAAAGTGCAGGGAGCGGAATATTTTTTCCGCAGCTCTTTGATTTAAAATTATTTTACTGTTTCAATTTTTAAAATTCTGTCAATGTACATGTCTTCAAAAATAATAGCCGTCATTTTGCATTTCGGGGTGCAGTATTTATAGACCTGCTCCATAACTTTTTTGTTGGCATGTTCAATGCTGTAGGCATCGCCGTTTTCAAGCATAAAATCCGTTGCTATTTTTCCTTCTGTGCCGAGTTCTCCCGTTATGGTGACCTGTTTTTCTGCGGCAGACGCGCAGGCAGGCAGAAGGGCAAGGCAAAGTGCGGTTAAAAGAAGTTTTTTCATGTTTTTTCCTTTTTAAATCAGGTTGGTTTTAAAGAAATTCGTTATCTTGCATTAGGTATTCACGGCAGATTGATCATACTTTTCCCACAAGGAAAATCTGCGTTACGGTGTCAAACGGGGTGCCTTTTTTCAGCGGAATTGTCAGGCGGCATTTGGTTTCCTTTGTGCAGTATTTGACCATGACTCTGCTGAAAAACTCCGTAAGCCTCGGTTCTTTTATGCTGCAGCCGTACTGTTTGCCTGTTTCGTCAATAAAGACATTGTTTTCAAAATGCCCCGTAAGTGTGGTCATTTCGGTAACAGGCAGCGCAATGAACTGCAAAGCGTCAATGGCTGACAGGCCTTCCGCCGCAATGCTTGCGTCATCAAGCAGAATATTCATCATAAGGCCGTCGCATTCGCCCTGTACTGTTACCAGCTGGCCGGGCCTGATCTCGGCAAGCTGGTCTTCATTGCCGCCGAAAAAGCACTGTATTTCGCGGATATCATCCCCTGTTGTCAGGGTGAGATAGGCTTCGTCGGTTATGTCTTTGCTGATTTCGCTGACATAGCCCGTGACACGCAGAATTTTGCCTTTGTATTTGTTGTCTGCCGAAACTTCGTTGAGGGTATAGGCATACAAGAGTTCTTCGCTGAAAACTTCTGCGTCGGGTTTTTGGTCGGCAGAACCTGAGCCGCTGTCGGTCAGATTGCCGATTAGGCCCATGACAAACAAAATTCCCGCGACAATAAGAACAGTTTTGCCTTTGGATTTCTTTTTTTGTGTTTTAAAAACATGTCCGCAGCGGGGACAGTTTGGGGCGTTTTGGGAAATTTCTTTTCCGCAGTTTTGGCATGCCGGCATGGTGTTTTCCCCTTACTGTGAAACGATTTGACCGTTGCTGTCGGTGAATTTGTTGCAGATTATGATGACCAAATCATAAAGAGCCCAGATTCCGAGACCGCCGAGGGTAAAAATCTGGGCAATGCCTGAACCTGTTTTGCCCACATAGAAACGGTGGGCACCCAGACCGCCCAAAAAGAGGCAAAGCAGAATGGCTGTTACTTTGCTTTTGGGGCTGGCTGTGGAAATGCCGGTGGGTTCGCCGCATTTCGGGCAGGTAAGGGCCTGATCGGAAATTTGTGCTGCGCAGTTTTTGCAAAACATGGTTTTTCTCCTTTTCATGTAGGGTATTTTTTTTGTTTTTAGTAGATATATCTACTAAAAATATTTAAGTCAATAGATATATATACTACTTTTGTTCGTGCGTGCATGTTATTTTTTCATTTGAGGATTATTATGGAAGAAAACAATTTTGTACGCTTGGGCAGAAGAATCAGCGAGCTGAGGCAGGCTAAGCGAATGTCTCAGGAACGGCTTTCCGAGCTTGCGGGAATCAGCGCCCACCATATCGGCGAACTGGAACGGGGCAAATCCAAAAATCCCACTTATCAGGTTCTGACAAAACTTGCGGATGCTTTGGATGTTTCCGTGCTTATGCTTCTTGATTTTGAACACCAAAAGGAAAAGCAGGATCTGCAGGAAGAACTTATCGCGCTTATCCGAAATTTGCCTGAAGACAGGCTGAAAATGGTTTACCGTCTTGTCCGTTCCGTTATTGAATAATTTTGTCTGCGGACTGCTGTTTTAAAATTCTCCTTTTTGTGCTGATTGTTGTCAGATTTTTGCCAAAAAGATTAATTGTACCATGCATTTTTAAATTGTAAACAGCGAAGAAAAAAAATTATGTCTGCTGAGTGCAATATATTGTAATTGCATGATTAAAATATAAAAAATTTTTTCTGCCGTCTTGTGTGAAAGACGTTTCTGCAGAAAACGGAAGTTCTTGCCCAAGAAAAGCTGACTAATCAGGCTGTTACAGAAAAAACTTGACAGACAGTTAAAAATAAGCTATTTTTACAAAGTCTTAAGCGGTTTAGGCAAAAATTCGTTTTTGCCGGGCGGACACGTTCGCGTTTGGCGGCTGTCTGCAGATCCTTTTGATGTTGCCTTGCGCAACCTGTTATATACAGACAAAATATTTTTAGTATATAGCCGGGCGGTCTGATTCAGACCTCCCTTTTTTATTGCAAAAAACCAGATAAGGAAAATGCATGGCTCAGGAAGAAAAAACTCTCGGCAAAGCAAAACTTCTCGGCATTGTTCGGGAGGCTGCTGAAGTTGCCGTTCAAAGCTTTAATTTAAAAGTTTGGGGAATTGAACTTCTCGGAAGCGGAACCCGTCCCGTGGTGCGCATTTTTGTGGACACGCCTTGGGAAGGCAAGATTGTTCCGTTTGTGAAACCGTTGACCAGAGAAGAAAAAAGCAGACAGAAATCCGTACATCCCATGGCCAAAAAGCAGGAAGAACCTGCTGAAGAAACGGAAAATTTTTCTGAAGAATCAGGCGTAAGCGTGGACGACTGTGCGGAAATTTCCCGTATGATCGGCATCAGTCTTGAAGTGGAAGACGTTTTTGCCGATGCATGGATTTTGGAAGTGTCTTCTCCCGGGCTTGAGCGTACTTTCTACGAGCCTGCCCAGCTTTGTCCCTATCTCGGACACCCCATTGACGTCACCCTTGAGTATCCGCACAAAGATTTTGAAAACAGAAAAAAATTTCGGGGATCTTTGAAAACTGTGGATAATAATCTGTTTACACTGATTTTGGACAATCCTGAGGGTGCGGAATGCACCATTGATTTTGACAGCGTAAAAAAAGCACATTTGGTGCATCTTTTTCCTGACACAACTCTTTCAAAAACAAATTCACGCAAATAACTGCGGAGGCTGACACATGAATTTGGAATTAAAAAAAGCAATCGATCAAATAAGCAAAGACAAAGGCATTGACCGTGCCCAGCTTATTGCCACCCTTGAGGATGCGGTAAGAACTTCCGTGGAACGCAGATACGGCGAAGAACTTGACGTGGAAGTGCGTTTCAGCGAGGAAACCGGTGAAATTGAAATTTATCAGTTCAAAACCGTTGTGGAAGACGTGGAAAACGATCTTACCCAAATTGCCCTTGAGGAAGCTTTGGAGCATGATCCTTCCGTGCGCCTTGACGATGAAATGGGCTTCCGCATGAAAATCGACGATCTCGGCCGCATTGCCGCCCAGTCCGCAAAGCAGGTTATCATTCAGCGCATGCGCGATGCGGAACAGGAACAGATTTACAATGAATACAAAGACAGAATAGGCGAGATTGTCAGCGGCATTACCCAGCGCCGTGACAAGGGCGGCTGGATCGTAAACCTTGGCAGAACCGAAGCCCTTCTTCCCAAAGACGAACAAATCCCCAAGGAACACCACAAACGCGGCGAACGCACCCAAGCTCTCATCGTGGACGTGAAAAAAGACGGCAGAGGCCCGCAGGTTATTATTTCCCGTTCCCACAGGGATTATCTTGCCGCTTTGTTCCGTTTGGAAGTGCCTGAAGTTGACGACGGCACCGTGCAGATTATGGGTGTTGCCCGTGACCCCGGTTCCCGTGCAAAAGTTGCCGTGCTGACCCGTGACAGAGATGTTGACCCGGTAGGCGCCTGCGTGGGCGTGCGCGGTTCCCGCATCCAAAACATTGTGCAGGAACTTCGCGGCGAACGCATTGATATCGTTGTCTGGAACCAAGATATCACCGTATATGCAAAAAATGCCCTTGCTCCTGCGGTTATTACCAAAATCGTGGTGGACGAAGCGGAAAACCTGCTTGAAGTGACCGTGCCCGACGAACAGCTTACCAATGCCATCGGCCGCAAGGGACAAAACGTAAAGCTCGCAGCCAAACTTCTTGGCTGGAAAATCGATATTTTCTCCGAATCCCGCTACAAAGAGGCCAACGGCATAGGCAGGGGCCTCGAACAGGTTGCAAGCGTTGCCGAAATCAGCGTTGAACAGCTTATTGAAGCAGGTTTCCAAAATCTTGATGATCTTCGCAATGCCTCCGATGACGAAATTGCGGAAAAATTATCCATAACCCAAACCCGTATTGCCGAACTGCGTTCCGCAATCAGCTTCCTTGCCCCTGTCGTTGAAGGGGAAGAGGAATAACCCTGTTTTGGCAAAATGAAGAAAGAAAAACATGTACCGCAACGTATGTGTGTGATTTGTCGAAATAAATTTGCCAAAAACTCAATCATGCGTTATGTGTTCCCCCGAGAAAACGAGGAACAATATGGGGGAAAACTTGAGGCGGATATAAATCAGACAAAACCGGGAAGAGGCTGGTACGTATGTTCTTCCGAAGAGTGCCAAAGAAAATTTGCCCAAAAAGGTTCTGTCCGCCGCAAGCGTAAAGGGGTATAAAAATTATGAGTGAAAAAATGAAAATAAAAGACTTAGCAAAAGAACTCGGCGTACAAGTAAGAGATTTGCAGAAGGACTGCGGAAAGCTCAATATTGAAGCTCCCAATGCCAATGTTCTTCTTGAAGAAAGCGACGTGGAAAAGATTAAGGCATACAGGCAGGCTCATGCCAACGACAAAATAGAACAGCGCGAAACGGAAAGCGGGGTTATTGTCCGCCGCCGCAATAAAGCGGAAGCCAAGAAGGAAGACAAGGCAGACGCTGTGCAGGAAGCTGAAAAAGAAGCTCCCAAGGCCGAGAAAAAAGTTTCCGAAAAGAAAGAAGAAGCTGCAGAAGCCAAACCCGTAAAGGCCGAAAAAGCCGAAGCAAAGGAAGAGGCCAAAGCAGACAAGGCAAAAGCCGCAAAACCTGCGAAAGCCAAAAAAATTATTGATACGCCTGCCAAAATTATTGCTCCTGCCAAAGCGGAAGCTCCCAAGGCCGAAGAAGCAAAGGCCGAACCCGTAAAAGAAGCGCCCAAAGCCGAGGCTCCGAAAGCTGAAGCAAAGGAAGCGCCTAAGGCAGAAATTAAAGCCGACGCGAAAGAAGAAGCCCCGAAAGCGGAAAAGAAAGCCGAAGCTCCTGTCAAAAAAGAAGAAGTCCGTGCCAAGGAAGTGAAAAAAGCTCCTCTTGTTTCCGCAAGTCCCGATGCCGATTCCACCAAGAGCATACTTCCTCCC
>CALUWZ010000097.1 GCA_944324625.1 uncultured Mailhella sp.
GGGTGTCGGCCATCATTAAAATTGCCGCTTCTTTGGTCTGCGGCCGGGGGCCTGCGTAGCGAAAATCTTCTTCTTTCGGATTTTCACCGAGTTTGGAGGCTTTATGGAAAAAAGCCATGGGCATTCTTGTGCCGTGATGCTGGCAGATCATATCGGTGATTTCTTTGCCGAGTTTGTATTTTTGAGCCATTTCAAGGCCAAATTTGACGTGAGAAAAAATAATCAGCACGCTCATGCGCGGTGAAAGCTTGTCATGGGGGTTTATTCCGTCAAATTGATTTTCACTGAAATAGGAGGGGTGGGCAAGCTTGCCGATATCATGGTACAAAGCTCCTACTTTTGCCAGAAGGCTGTTGGCACCGATGGCTTTTGCCCCTGCCTCGACAAGGTTGGAAACCACAAGGCAGTGATGATAGGTCCCGGGGGTTTTCATCATAAGTTCCTGCAAAAGCGGATGATCAAGGTTCATCAGCTCCATAAGGCGGAAACGCGTGGTATAGCCGAATATCATTTCCAGAACAGGACTTACGGCAAACAAAAAGACAACGGACAAAACGGCGTTTGTGGCAAGAATATATACAAGGCTGATGTATTTTGACGGGGCAATATCCGTGATAAGGGCAGAGGAAAAGCCGGTGACAAGCAGGGCGACAAAAAGGGAAAATACGCTCCAGACCACGTCTTGACGGGATTGGGCGCGCAGAATAAGCCATGTGTTGATCATGGCGCTGGTGAAATAAAACAGGAAAAGGGATACATCTCCTTGGAACAGCAGACAGGAGAAAAAAGACATTAAAAATCCGATGACGCAGTAACGCCGTGCGGCGAAAATGAGTACGGCAAGGCCTGCAATGCCCGAAATGGGAAAAGCATAGGGAAGCAGGGACGTATCCAGTTCGGTGGAAATGGATTGGCCGAAATGGGCAAGGCTGCTTGATCCGAGTCCTACCAAAGCAAGGATAAGGGCAATGAAAATTTGGTCTTTGGTATGCAGTACGCGGCCTTTTTGTCCGGAAGGGGTCATAAACAGGCCGAGTATGAGCACAAGGCCGAGCAGAAAGGTTCCGCCTGCTTTGTGAATATTGAAGTCGGCTCCCGAAGAATTATACAGTGCCTGCATTTTCAGCTGGGCTTCCCTTGTAACAATGTCCCCTTCCCGCACAATGATTTCTCCGCGGTGAATCTGAAAATAAATGGGATTTATGGAGTCAAGGGCGGCTTGGGTTTTTTGATTGGTTTCTTCTTGGTTCAGGGAGAGAGTCGGAGCCAGAAAATGTGGAAATATTTTTAACAGGGCCTGTTTTGAATTTTCGGGAATTTCATGGTTGGCCCGGATCTGGTTGCCCATGGCTACGGTAAGTCCCTGCAGGTCGATGAGGCCTGTGCTGGTTTGGCGCAGGCGTTCCATGAGTGTTTTGGTGTCGCGGATTAAAATGGCATTGGGCGTATTGTATAAAATTCTGCTGTCGGACAAAATGCCGTCGGAAAGGCGGGAGTCAATCCACGGCAGCAGGCTGTCAAAGGCAAAATCCTGTGTTTTTGCTTCTGCCAAGGCTTTAAAAGTATCCAGATCCAATTTTGTGTCATAGGCGGTATTGAATTGTTTTTGAATTTTTTCAAGGCCCATGACATCGTTGTGGATGGAAAAGGTATTGATTGCGTGGAGCAGGTTGAGGATATTTTCTCTGACTCTTGTGGCAACTTCGCGGTTATAGTCAAAGACAAGGGGCTGAATGGCGCGGATTTTATCCCGTCTTGCTTTTGTTCCTTCCGTGTCTTCTACCAGAAAATCCCGTTTTGCCACAACGGTTGTGTCGGCAATTTCGCCCGCAACAAAAAGTGCGGATTTTTCGCCATGCGGAATGCCTACCAAAAGTGCCAGCAGCAATGCCGTGCCAAGCAGGGCCAGTATGCCGTAATCATGGTCATGATAGGTAAGCATGCCCTTGATATGCTTATATAATTCTTTAAAACTTAAAGGATTGGTTTTCATGTTATTTTTGGTTTTCGTCATAAATGTCATAGGCATCCACAATTTGACCCACAAGCGGATGGCGGACGACATCACTTTTTTTGAAATGAATAAAACCGATTTCAGGAATATTTTTTAATAATTTCAGCGCATGGATGAGCCCGGAACGGGTTTCTCCTTTTTTTTCGCCTTCCTGCAGCTGGCTGAAATGGATGGGAGGCAGGTCTATCTGGGTCAAATCACCCGTAATGATTGCACGTGAACCGTAACCCAAGCGGGTAAGGAACATTTTCATCTGTTCTCGCGTGGTATTCTGGGCTTCGTCCAGAATGAGAAATGATTCGTTCAGGGTACGGCCGCGCATAAACGCAAGAGGAGCCACCTCAATCTGGCCGCTTTCCTGTTTGGCAATAAGCTGGGCAGTGCCGAGCATGTCGCCGAGGGCATCGTATAGCGGACGGAGATAGGGATTGATTTTTTCTTCCATATCACCGGGCAGGAAGCCGAGCTTTTCGCCTGCTTCCACTGCTGGACGCGTAAGAATGATTTTTTTGACGCGCTTTGCCTGCAGCATGGAAACCGCTGCGGCAACAGCCAAGTAGCTTTTGCCCGTGCCTGCGGGGCCTGTGGCAAAAATCATTTCCTTTTCCCGAATTAAATCAAGAAATTTTTTTTGGGCTGTGTTTCTGGCTGTAATGGTTTTGCGGGGGGTGACAAGCGTATTTGCTTCGGGAAACAAATCTTTTTCTGCTGTATTGGCGCGAAGCTGCATATAGGCGTCAATGAGGCTGTGGCTGTCCAGCTCTTTGCCGCGCTGGAGATTTTCATAGCTTTTGGCAAAAAGCAGAGCCAGCTGTTCCTGCTCTTTTGCCGAAGGAGCCTGAATAAAGAGTTCCGTACCCTTGGTGCTGAAGGAAGCACCCGAAAAATGGCCGAGTTCCTTCAAATGCAGTTCAAGGGGACCGAAAAGCTGCTGTGCAAGCTGAGGGTCGTCGAAAGTCAACGTGGTGGAGAAGGTATTATTCATAATAACAAGTAATTATTTTGTTTTTCAGAAGAACAGTTTACGCTAAATTCGGCATTGAGTAAAGCTTTTAAAAAGATTGATATTGCAATACCTTACATTTTTATTGTCTGCATTGTGCCGCAAAATAAAAGAAAAGCCCCTAAAAGGGGCTTTCGGCGGAATATGGCACGTTTTTCAGATAACTTTGTTTAAAGCGTATTCCAAAATACCTTCGGCCCCTTTTTCGCGAAGCTGCGGAATAAGGTCACGGACAAGGTTTTTATCCACAACGGTTTCAAGGGAAAGCCAGTTGCTGTCTTTGAGGTTTGCAACGGTCGGAGAGTTGAGGGCGGGCAGAAGGGCAAGAATGTCGTCCAGTTTTTGGGCAGGAGCGTTCATTTTGAGGCCTACCAAGGATTCAGCTTTGAGCGCACCCTGCAGAAGCAGGCTGATTTGGTCGATCTTTCTGCGTTTTGCGGGGTCGTTCAGCGCGGTTCTGTTGGCAATAAGTACGGTATTGGTGACAAAAACTTCGTCAATGACGCGCAGGCCGTGGGCTTTGATGGTTGTTTCCGTTTCTGTCACTTCCACAATGGCGTCGGCAAGGCCTTCAACCACTTTGGCTTCCGTTGCTCCCCATGAATAATTGATTTGTACGGGTATGCCGAGGCGTTCGAAATATTTTTGGGTCACGCCTTTAAGTTCCGTGGAAATGCGTTTGCCCTGCAAATCCTGCGGTTTTTGATAGGGGGAATCGCCTGCCACAGCAAGCACCCAGCGTGCAGGCCTGTTGCTGACTTTGGAATATACAAGGTCTGCAAGGTGCACGACTTTGGAATTTTCGCTTTCCATGTCAACGCCCATTTCTTCCACCCAGTCTTTGCCGGTGAGGGCAAGGTCTAAAATGCCGTCTTCAATGTAGTGGGGAATTTCCTGAACGCGGCAAAGGCGGGCAGTGATTTCAGGGTCATTGATATCCGGAAAATAGTTGCGGATATGTTTATGGATTTTCCAACCAGCACGGTCAAAAAGTGAAATGGTTGATTCTTCCAACGAACCTTTGGGAATACCAAGTTTGAGCTGATTAGACATAACAATCCTCGCTATTTGTTGTAAATTAATGAAGGGTCTTTCAATTGTTTAAAGCAATAGGAAACTTCGCCGTCCTTCCATTCGCGGAAAAAGCAGGAGTGGTAGCCCTCATGGCAGGCAATGTTTCCGATTTGTTCAACTTTTAAAAGCAGGGCATCACTGTCACAGTCAAGGCGGACGGCATGGACTTTCTGTACGTGGCCTGAGCTTTCCCCTTTGTGCCAGAGACTTTTTCTGCTGCGGCTCCAATAATGGGCTTCGCCTGTTTCAAGGGTTTTTTCAAAGGCTTCTTGATTCATATAGGCAAGCATGATGACTTCGCTGCTGTGTATATCCTGCACAACAACGGTAATCAGCCCGCCTCCTTTTTCAAAATCAGGTTTGAATTCGATGTCCATAAGATCCCCTAAAAAAGTACCCTGCAAAAAGCAGGGTAAATTATGTTATCGTGCAAAGGAAACTGCGCGGCGCTCTCTGATGACGGTAACGCGGATTTGGCCGGGATAGGTAAGCTGTTCCTCAATTTTGGAAGCAATGTCTTTGCAGAGAAGGTAGGCTCTGTCATCGTCAATGCTGTCGGAATTGACCATGACCCGAAGTTCGCGGCCTGCCTGAATGGCATAGGCTTTTGATACGCCGTCAAAGCCAGTGGCAATGCCTTCAAGTTCTTCAAGGCGTTTGACATAGCTTTCCATAAGTTCTTTGCGTGCACCGGGACGGGCGGCAGAAAGAGAATCCGCAGCCTGTACAAGCACGGCAAGGGCAGTTTCGGGGTGCTGGTCTTCATGGTGGGCGGCAATGGCATGGATAATGTCTTTTGATTCGCCGTATTTTTTGGCAATGTCCGCACCGATAAGGGCGTGGGAACCTTCCACTTCATGGTCAACGGCCTTGCCGATGTCATGGAGAAGGCCTGCACGCTTGGCTTTTTTCACGTCCATGCCGAGTTCCGCGGCCATCATGCCGCAGAGAGCAGAAACTTCCAAGGAGTGCTGGAGCACGTTTTGGGTAAAGCTTGTTCTGTATTTGAGCTGGCCGAGAAGACGGACTATTTCGGGATGTATGCCGTGAACGCCTGCGTCAAAGGTTGCCTGTTCGCCTACTTCGCGCACTTGGATATCCAGTTCTTCCTCGCATTTTAAAACTATGTCTTCAATGCGGGCAGGGTGTATTCTGCCGTCTTGGATGAGGCGTTCAAGAGCCATGCGTGCAACTTGGCGGCGCATGGGGCTGTAAGCGGACAGAATAACGGTTTCAGGAGTATCGTCAATAATGAGGTCAACGCCCGTGGCCGCTTCAATGGCACGGATGTTTCTGCCTTCACGGCCGATGATGCGGCCTTTCATGTCTTCACTCGGCAGCGGAACGGCAGTGACGGTTTGTTCGCCCACATAATCACCCGCATAGCGCTGAATGGCGCCCGCAATGATTTCTTTTGCTTTTCTGTCGGCGTTTTCTTTGGCTTCCGTTTCAATGACACGGATAATATGTGCCGCTTCATGGCGTGTTCTGGCTTCAATTTCCTGAAAAAGACGCGCTTTGGCTTCTTCAACGGTAAGGCCGCAGACTTCCTGCAGCTTGCGTTCCTGTTCGTCCATAAGGGCCTGCAGTTCGGCTTCTTTTTCCGCAAGCTGGCGTTCTTTTATTTGCTGCTCTTTTTCAAGGGCATTGATTTCGTCTTCTTTTTTGGTGACACGTTCGATTTTTTCGTCGAGCCTTTCGGTCAAATCCTGAACTTTTCGTTCACGGCTTTTGATATCCCTTTCCTGTTCGCGGTATTCGGCTTCCATGGCCTTTTTTTGCTGGAGTATTTCATCCTGACACTGGACCAATAATTCTTTCTTTTGGGCTGAAGCTTCTTTTCTTGCCTCATTGATGATTCTTGTTGCCAAATCCTTTGCGTCGCCAAGGCGTTTAGCCGTCATTTTGTTTTGCAGAAAACAGCCTGCGGCAAGTCCCACAATGGCTGCAAGGATGATGCTGACGGATAAAGATAAAATGTACATTTTCCCCTCGTCTATAAAAAAGCCTTTTAAAAAATAAAATCAAGCGGCATCGCTTGATTATCGGGCAGACCCAAAGGTTACGGACAGGAGGATGGATTTTGGATACCCCAAGATGCCGTGTCCAATAAGGGCACGTGACCTGGCTTGCCAGGGTGGGAATATCAGCAAAACTTCAGGCTTCCCGAACATACGGGCATGCGCACCATTTTGTCTATCAACTCCCTAAAATCGCTTGTACGGCCGGCACCATTGAATTGCAACACGTACATCCCAGGGGATATATTTCAAATAATCCTATTTCGGATTATCAGGAATACAGTCATCTATTTTTTTCAGCAAGGAAATAAGGGCGGAATTGAGTTCGTCAACCTTATTTTTTTGCTGCAATAAATCGTCAGTAATACCTAAGAGCAAGATTGCCAATAATCTGTCACGAGTAAGATTACCGCCATGTACTTTTAGTTCTTCGTAAAGGCTTTGTGCGTATTCATGGGCTTTTTGAACCCGATCATTGCCTGCCTCAGTTCGGAACGATACGTTTACTAGATCAAAAGCATTGAGAATATATTCTTGCATAAAATTTGTTTATTTTGACAAAACATTTTCAATTTTTTGCATCAATGCTTCAAGGCGTTCTTTTACAACATGTGTATTTTGCTGTTCCGCCT